>NZ_JASCYH010000047.1:0-15529 GCF_030011715.1 Gulosibacter sediminis
AAAGTGGCCAGGGCATTCGCCCCGGCCACTTTCGCGTCGGCTGTCGCTTAGCCGATGCATACGCATAATGGAAGTCATTCCGTGGATGCATTTGGAAACAATTACGTTACGAATCTGTTGCATCTGAGTGTCGGCTGTGAAACTGTGGACAGGTGCAGGGTTGGGGAATCCTGAGAATCTGCGCATACGCAACCGCAACCTCAATAAAGAGAAGAGACAACGATGACCGCTTTCTCGAAGCGCATTGCTGCCACTGCTGCCGCGGCAGCGCTGACCGCTGGTGGCGTGTTCGCCGTCGCCACGCCGGCATTCGCAGCGACCACCACGCCGACCGCGACCGACGAGGCTGTCGAGGCACAGCTCGTCGTCGACTCGTCGTCGCTGGAGTCTGGCACCACGGCCGTCAACTGGGCCGCGACCGGCCTTGAGCCCGGTGTCACCTACACGGTTGAGCTCGTCGCACCGGAAGGCACCTCCGACGTTCCGCCGACGGCCGGCAACGCCTACGCAGTCAACGCTGACGGCACGACCTCGGGCGAAATCTCGTGGAGCGACAACTCTGCGTTCATCGACGGTGACTACACCCTCACGCTGACCCCGGCCACCGGTGGCGCCCTCACGACGACCTTCGTCGTCGGACCGCAGGCCACCGAGACCTCGGAGCCGACCGAGACCGCGACGCCGACTCCCGAGCCGACCGAGACGGCGACCCCGGAGCCGACCGAGACCGCTCTTGCCGAGGACCCGACCGTCGTCGTGTCGGAGGACTCGCTCGCATCGGGCACCACCACCATCAACTGGGCCGCCGCCGGCTTCACCCCGGGCGCCGAGTACACCGTGACCCTGGTTGCTCCCGAGGCTGAGCACGACGTTCCCGCGACCAACGGTAATGAGTACATCATCGCCGAAAACGGCAGCACCTCGGGCGAAATCTCGTGGGACGACAACCGCGCGTTCACCGACGGCGACTACGTCATTGTGATCGAGAACGTCGACGGCACCGAGTCGGCCACCGTGTCGTTCACCATCGGCGCGACCGAGACCGAGACTCCGGAGCCGACCGCGACTCCGGAGCCGACCGAGACTCAGGAGCCCACCCCGACCGCAACCGAGAACGCGCCTGAAGAGGCCCCGGCGCTCGCGATCGAGCAGGACACCTACACCCAGAGCGAGACGCTCTCGGGCGTCAACTACGCAGGTGCAGGCTGGGCCCCGGGAGTTGAGATCACTATCGAGGTGACCGAGCCGAACGGTTCGACCACCGTCATCTCGCCGGTCGGCGACCCTGAGTCTGACATCGCGGTCGACGAGAATGGCGAGTTCGCCGGCACCGTCACCTACACCACCTACGAGGACACGAACGGCAACGGCCAGTACGACGTCGGCGAGCCCAGCTCGGCCGAGGTCCTCCCCGTTGGTGACTACACCATCACCGCGACCCAGGACGACGTCACCGAGACCATCGCGTTCTCGGTCGTCGCGGACGCCTCGGAGTCGATCCCGGCTTCGGACGACGAGGACACCTCGAACAACAACAGCGGTAGCAACGGCGACTCGCTCGCCGTGACCGGTGCTGACGACGCTGCGCTGCTCGGCATGCTTGCCGGTGGCCTCGTGCTCGTCGCCGCCGGTGCGACTACCATGGTCGTGCGTCGCCGCCAGAGCTAGTAGCTCACGCGGTCTGGGCGGCTAACGCTCGAACCTGACGGGGCGGGATGAAGAGTGAGCTCTTCATCCCGCCTTCGTCGTTTCCGGACGGGGCGGGGTAAAAGAATTTTTATTACGACGCACGAAACACTGTGAAAACTCTCAAAGCCCGCTAATATATCGATTAGATAACTTTGCCTTTTCTGGATCGATGAGATTGGATAGCGACATGCCCGCATCACGGCGTGCCACCGGCGCACTCGCTCTTGCGGTCGCTGGCGTGTTCGGCAGCTTCGCGGTTGTCGGCCTGTCCTTCGATCCGGCTTCGGCGGCCGAACCGACGAGCGACATCAACCAGACCCAGCCGGTCGTGAACCTCGTCGCCGACGAGCCTGGTGCGACGACGTCGCCCAGCAGCGGTTCAGCGGTCACCGGTGTCTCGACCGAGCCCGGCGCAACCCCGGGCGCCGGCGATTCCGGCGCTGGCTCGAGCGGTTCCCCGACGGGCGGGGCTACCCCCACGAGCGACCCCGATCCGGGCGAGACGCCGCCGGTCGAGACCACCACGCCGCCAACCGCAGAGCCGACGACGCCGGTGGAAACGCCCACGCCGACTCCTGACCCGACCGAACCCGTCCAGACGGGCGGCACGACACCCGATCCTGGAGCGGGGGAGCCCGCGGCAGAGCAGCCTTCGGTAGACGCGCCGATCCGGCAGGAGCCGGGCGCCCCGACTGGAGCGCCCGAGGCTGGCGGCGAAGTCGGCGACAACATCGTGCCGGTCGAGCCGGGCCACCGAGGCAACCAGGACTCCGCGAATGGCGACAGTGGCACGCGACCGACCGTGAAGCCGAGCCCGACCGCCGGGCCGAGCTCAGAACTCGACGTCGATGTGTCGGCGCCGACGCCGTCGGCGACACCGCAGGCCGACGACCTCGCGAATACCGGTGTCAATGGCAACCTCGTTGCGGTCTTCTCGATAGCGGCGATCATCGTCGCGATCGGCACCATCCTGTTGCGACGTCGCAACGCCTGACCCTGCGTGGCACGGACGGCCCGCGGATCTGTATGATTGGTCGATGTGCCACGTTCGCGTGCACAGCTGGAGGATTCGCCTAGTGGCCTATGGCGCACGCTTGGAAAGCGTGTTGGGTGCAAGCCCTCGCGGGTTCGAATCCCGCATCCTCCGCATTAGCTCCGGAGACGGCATGCCCATCTCAATCAATCTGCGATGCAGATTGCAAATCCCCTATCCTCCGCTAAAGCTCCGGATACGGGATGCCCACCTCAATCAATTCGCGATGCAGATTGCAAATCCCGCATCCCGCCCGCGAGACACTTCGAGCCGTGACGCAGATGACGTCGCGGCTCGATTTTGTTGTGTGCGCTACGACTGGGTGACGTCGAGGCTGAACTCGAGCCGGCCCTCCGGCTCGACCTCGACGAAGCCGAGGCTCGGCGCATCCACGCCGTAGTCGGCGAAGGTGAGGGGCACCGTGCCGACGATCTGTGCGGTGTCACCGTCCACGACGACGTCGAGTGTGGCCGTCACGGTCTGCGAGACGCCGTGCAGGGTCAGCGTTCCGGTGACGTCGACCGACACGGTCTCGCCGCTCGTCACGTCGTCGGGCAGCTCGGTCGCCTCGGCGAGCTCGAAGGATGCGGTGGGGTACGTGCTCGCCTCCATCGCGTCGTTCACAAAGTAGTCATCTCGGTTCGAATTGTCGGTCGCGATCGATGCGACATCGACCTCAATCGTGCCCTCGGTGAGAGTGGTGCCGTCGATCGTGAATGAGCCCGACACCTCTTCGGTGCGGCCGACGACCGTGACGTCGTCGCCCTGCAGCACCTCGTCGACGCGGTAGCCGGCATAGCCGCTGTCGACGCTCCACTCGCCCGAAACGTCGTCCGAGCCGCTCGCGGTTGTGGCCGAGGTCGTCTGCGAGATCGAGGGTGCGGCGACGTCGCTGCTGCCGCCGAACACGGCGCGGTAGATCGTGGGCGCGAGCAGCGCTGCGGCGACGAGTACTACTACGAGGATGCTCACGACCCAGAGGGTGACCTTCTTGCCTCGGCTCATGGGGGTGCGGGTGGCGTCAGCCATGCGAAACACCGTCGGCACGGCTTGTGGCCGCGGGGTTGGGGGACTCTTCTCTCGTCGCAATCGAAGATAGGCAAGCGAAAAACGCCGCGGCTATGCGGATGCCATGTGTCGCCTATGCGGGCTGGCCTCCTGCGCCTACGCGTGCGGCAGCGACTCGTCGCGTCCGTAGCCGCCGGGCTCGAGCTGGAACGTGCAGTGCTCGATGCGCACCTCGAAGTGCTCGCGCACGCACTCCTGCAGCTCGCGCAACACGGTCTCGGTGTGCGCCTTGTCGAGGCACTCGTGCTCGACCTCGATGTGCGCCGTGAGCACGGGCAGCCCGGTGCCGATCGAAGTCACGTGCAGGTCGTGCACCTGCCGCACGTGGTCGTTCTCGAGCAGGTGCTGCCGCAGCAGGTCGAGGTCGAGGCCCGCGGGCACTGCCTCCATGAGCACGCGCACGCTGCGGCGCAGAATCGACACGGCGCGGGGCAGGATGAGCGTGGCGATGAGCAGGCCGGCGATGGTGTCGACGGTGGTCCAGCCGGTCGCGGCGATGACGATCGCGCTGACGATCACGGCGACGGAGCCGAGGGCGTCGTTGATCACCTCGAGGAACGCGGCACGCAGGTTGAGGTTGTTGTTGCGCGAGGTCGCGAGAACGGCGATCGATGCGATATTACCGACGAGGCCGAGGATGCCGAACACGAGCAGGCCCTCACTCGGCACCTCGGCGGGCGCGAAGAGGCGCGCGATGCCCGAGACGATCGCGTAGGTGCCGACGGCGAGCAGCACGAGCGACTGCGCGGCCGCCGCGAGCACCTCGGCCCGCCGCAGGCCCCACGTGTGGGTCTGCGACGCGGGCCTGACCATGAGGTTCGCAGCCACGAGCGCGAGCAGCAGGCCACCCGCATCCGTGAGCATGTGCGCCGTGTCGACGAGTAGCGCGAGCGAGTTGGTGAAGATTGCGCCGATGAGCTGGGCGACAAACACGGTGGCGGTGATGCCGAAGGCGATCGCGAGCCGGGAGCGGCCCGGGGCCGCCGCATCCGACGTGCCGTGATCGTGGTCGTGCACCGCATCCTCCGCAAATATATAAGCAATAACTTATATTTCAGCGTAGCGCGCCGCGCGCGGTTCGGCCACCCCGATTCTGCCGCGCGAACGCGGGCCAGTAGGCTGTCTCGGTGAATTCCGTCGTTATCGCTGTCGTCATCATGCTCGCGCTCTCGCTCGCGCGGGTGCATGTCGTGCTCTCCCTCTTTATTGGCGCGGTCGTGGGTGGCCTCGTCGGCGGGCTCGGCCTCGACGGTACGATGCTCGCGTTTCAGGACGGCCTCGGCGCCGGCGCGAAGATCGCCCTGAGCTACGCCCTGCTCGGCGCGTTCGCGATGGCGGTCGCGAACTCGGGCCTGCCGCGGCTGTTGGCGGATGCGCTCATCCGCCAACTCGAGGGCGAGGACGCGACCGCCTCGACCCGCACCGTGACGATTACGAAGTACGGCATGCTGACGGGCATCCTCGCGATGTCGGTCATGAGTCAGAACCTCATTCCGGTGCACATCGCGTTCATTCCGCTGCTCGTGCCGCCGCTGCTCAGTGTCATGAACAAGCTGCGCATCGATCGACGCCTCGTCGCCTGCGTGCTCACCTTCGGCCTCGTGACGACCTACATGTACCTGCCGTTCGGCTTCGGCAAGATCTTCCTCGAGGACATCCTGCTCGGCAACATTGCCAAGGCGGGCCTCGACACCACGGGCATTAACGTCATGGACGCGATGGCGATCCCGGCACTCGGCATGGTCGCGGGCCTGCTCGTCGCGGTGTTCGTGAGCTACCGCAAGCCGCGCGACTACGAAGACCTCCCGATCATCGGCGCGAACGTCGAAGAAGAAGCACACCCGACGCCCTACCGCGTGACCGTCTCGTTGCTTGCGATCGTCGCCTGCTTTGCGACGCAGCTCATCATGAACGCGGTCGGCGCGCAGGCCGACGCGCTGCTCGTCGGCGCGCTGCTCGGGCTCGCGATCTTCTTGCTCACCGGCGCCGTCAAGTGGCGTGAAGCCGACGACGTATTCACGCAGGGCATGCGCATGATGGCGCTCATCGGCTTCATCATGATCACCGCACAAGGCTTCGCCGCGGTGATGGATGCGACGGGTGACGTCGCGCCGATGGTCACGGCGGTCGAGCAGGTCTTCGGCGACAACAAAGCGATGGCCGCGTTCGCGATGCTCTTCGTCGGCCTCGTCGTCACGATGGGCATCGGCTCGTCGTTCTCGACGCTGCCAATCATTACGACCATTTACGTGCCACTCTGCCTCGCCCTCGGCTTTTCGCCGGTCGCGACGGTCGCCATCATCGGCACGGCCGGTGCCCTCGGCGACGCCGGTTCGCCCGCATCCGACTCGACGCTGGGGCCGACGGCCGGCCTCAACGCCGACGGGCAGCACGACCATATTCGCGACTCGGTGATCCCGACATTCCTGCACTACAACCTGCCGCTACTCGCGGCCGGTTGGGTGGCGGCGATGGTGCTCTAAGCCGCGCGCATCGGCAGGTCGTAGCGGCGGCGGATGCTCGAGCCGAGCTTGCGAATGTCGGCACCGTACACGTGGATCGAGATCGCGAGTGCGTCGCCCGAGTTCCACACCTCGTGCAGATCGCCGGGAGGGGCGAAGCCCTCGACGCTGCCCTGCAGGTTCACGCCAGTGCCGGTCTCGACGAGGTAGTCGCCGGCGGCATCCTCGACGACGCGGTAACGCAGTTCCGACTCATTGCCCTCGTAGACGCCGACGACGCACCACGAGATGTGGTCGTGCACCGGCGTGCGCTGACCGGGCAGCCAGACGAGCGCGACGATCGAGAAGCTGCCGTCGTCCTCGACGTGGAGCAGGTTCTGCTGGTAGGCCTCGGGGTTGGATACGCGGGCCGACGCGGGCACGAGGTCGGGCACGCCGAGGAACTGCTCGAGCACGGCGGCGACGGACTGCGAGGTCGGGGCGGCCGCTTCGTCACGGGCGACGATCTCGCGGATCTTACTGACCAACTCTGCGCGCGCATCCGCCGCCGCATCAATCGTCATAGTCACTGCTCTTTCCTGGGCCGTCGCCCACGAGCAGGAGCCTACGCCGCTGGCATGACCGGAAACGTAAAGGACCCCCCGCGCACCCGCCAGAGCCTGGTTACCCTTGCTTCGTTTCCGACCTGGGGGAGTTGGCCTGGGTGGCGCCACGCGGGGAGCCGACTTGTAGTTTACCTGACGGTCGAGGAGGCGCGCACGTCGGGCGGGCCGATGCGCCGCAACAGCCCAGCCGCCGGTCGCCGGGCGTCGTTACGATGACACCGTGACCGCGAGCATTTACATCACGTCTTCCGAAGGTTTTTCCGGCAAGCAGGCCGTTGCACTCGGCGTGCTCGAGACCCTCACGCAGCACAGTGGCCGCGTGGGTCTGTTCCGCCCCGTTACGCAGAGCGCGACCCGCGACGACATCCTCAAGCATCTGCTCGAGCGCCTCGACCCGAACCTCGGCCTCACGCCCGAGCTCGGGGTTGGTGTGACCTACGACGAGGTGCACGCCGACGCGACGTCGGCGCTGGCGAAGATCCTCCAACGCTACGACGCGGTCGCGAGCCGCTGCGACGTCGTCGTGATTCTTGGCAGCGACTTCACCGACGTCGGGAACCCGGCCGAGCTCGACTTCAACGCCCGCGTCGCCGCGAACCTCGGCGCCCCGGTGCTGCTTGTGCTGACGGGGCTCAACCCGGACGACCGCAGCCCCCGCACGCCCGCCGAACTCGCGCAGGTGGCCGCGAGTACGTTGCCGGTGCTCGAAGCCGAGCACGCCCAGCTACTCGCCGTCGTGGTGAACCGCGTCGGCGAAGGTCACCTCGACGAGGTGCGCACCGGCGTGCAGGCGGCAGTGCGGGATGCCGAGGTCGCAGCCACCGCCGAGGTGCCGGTCTGGTGCCTGCCCGAGAATAAGGTCCTCAACGCCCCGAGTGTCGACGAGCTGCGCGCCGCGCTTGGCGCCGAGCTCTACTCGGGCGACGAAAAGCTGCTGGGCCGCGAGGTGCTGGGCATCACGGTGGCCGGCATGTCGATGGAGCACGTGCTCGAGCGCACCTTCGAGTCGGGCGTCGTCGTGGTTGCCGCCGACCGTACCGAGACGATCGTCGCGCTGCTGCTCGCGCAGCAAGCGCGCACGATGCCCTCGCTTGCGGCGCTCGTCGTCAATGGCCCGTTCGAGTTCTCCCCGATCGTCGAGTCGCTCATTCGCGGCGTCGACCTTGAGCTGCCGATGCTGCGCACGAACCTCGGCACCTACGAGACGGCGCAGCGCATCGTGAACACTCGTGGCCGCTTCCTTGCCTCAATGGTCCGCAAGGTCGACACCGCGCTCGCCGACTTCGCCGAGTACGTCGACCGGGATGCGCTGCTCGGCCTGCTCGACGTGCCGGAACCGCAGGTGGTCACGCCGCTCATGTTCGAGCACACCCTGCTCGCGCGCGCCCGAGCCGAACGCAAGCACATCGTGCTGCCCGAGGGCAACGACGACCGGATCCTTCAGGCTGCCTCGACGCTGCTCACGCGCGAGGTCGCCGAGCTGACGATCCTCGGCGACGAGCCGAGCATCCGCAACCGCGCATCCGAGCTCGGCCTCGACCTCGCCGAGGCGCACATCGTCTCACCGCAGGACCCGGCCATGCTCGAGCGCTTCAGCGAGGAATACGCGCGGCTGCGCGCCCACAAGGGCGTCACGATCGACCAGGCACGCGACCGGGTGCAGGACGTCTCGTACTTCGGCACGATGATGGTGCATCTCGGCCTCGCCGATGGCATGGTCTCGGGCGCGGCCCACACGACGGCGCACACGATCAAGCCGTCGTTCGAGATCGTGAAGACCCGTCCGAACGTGTCGATCGTCTCGAGCGTGTTCCTCATGTCGCTCGCCGACCGCGTGCTCGTGTACGGCGACTGCGCCGTGAACCCCGACCCGACGGCCGAGCAACTCGCCGACATCGCGATCTCGTCGGCCGAGACGGCGAAGCAGTTCAACATCGAGCCGCGCGTCGCCATGCTGAGCTACTCGACGGGCGACTCGGGCGCCGGCGCCGACGTCGACAAGGTGCGCGAGGCGACCCGCCTCGTTCGCGAGCGCGCGCCCGAGCTGCTCGTCGAGGGGCCGCTGCAGTACGACGCGGCGACCGACATGGCGGTGGCCTCGAAGAAGCTGCCCGGCAGCGACGTGGCGGGCCGGGCGACCGTGTTCATCTTCCCCGACCTCAACACCGGCAACAACACGTACAAGGCGGTGCAGCGCTCGGCGGGCGCGCTCGCGATCGGCCCGGTGCTGCAGGGGCTCAACAAGCCGATCAACGACCTCTCGCGCGGTGCGCTCGTGAGTGACATCGTGAACACCGTCGCGATTACGGCGATCCAGGCGCAGGCAGACGCGTAGGCCGCGGCCCCGCGACGAAAGGCAAGACATGACCATCGTGCTCGTGGTGAACTCCGGTTCCTCCTCGCTGAAGTACCAGCTGCTCGACATGGCGACCGAGACGACGCTCGCGGCCGGGCTCATCGAGCGCATCGGCGAGCCGAGCGGCAGCGTGCGCCACACGAATGCCGACGGCAAGCGCGAGCGCGAAGCGCCCATCGCCTCGCATGACGACGCGTTCGAGGCGATGCTTGCGAACTTCGCCGAGCTCGGCCCGACGCTCGAGTCGGCGCCGCCGGCCGCCGTCGGTCACCGCGTCGTGCAGGGCGCGCGCCGCTTCTTCGGCCCGACCATCATCGACGACGACGTCGAGCGCAACATCGACGAACTCAGCCCGCTCGCGCCCCTCCACAACCCAGCGAACCTCGCGGGCATCCGCGGGGCGCGCCGGGTGTTCCCGAACATCCCGCACGTCGCGGTGTTCGACACCGCCTTCCACACGACCATGAGCGACGCCGCGAGCACCTACGCGCTCAACCGCGAGGTCGCCGAGGCGAACCGCGTGCGCAAGTACGGCGCGCACGGCACGAGCCACAAGTACGTATCGGAGGCGGCCGCCGAGTTCCTCGACCGGCCGCTCGAGTCGCTGCGCACCGCCGTGCTGCACATTGGCAACGGCGCCTCGGCCTGCGCGGTCGACGGCGGCAAGTCGGTCGACACCTCGATGGGCATGACGCCGCTCGAGGGCCTGGTCATGGGTACGCGCACCGGCGACATCGACCCGGCCGTGCTCTTTCACCTGCACCGTAAGGCGGGCTACACGGTCGACGAGCTCGACGACCTGCTCAACCGACGTTCGGGCCTGCTTGGACTCACCGGCACGAACGACGTGCGCGACGTGACGCGGCGCGCGGCGGCGGGGGATGTGGTGGCCCAGCTCGGCCTCGACGTCTATGTGCACCGCCTGCGGCACTATCTCGGCTCGTACCTCGTCACGCTCGGCGGCGGTGACGCGATCGTCTTCACGGCCGGTGTCGGCGAGAACTCGGCCGAGGTGCGGCGGCGCACGCTCGAAGGCCTCGAGTGGCTCGGCGTCGAGCTCGACCTTGAGCGCAACCAGCTGCCGAACGACGGCATTCGCGTGATCTCGACCGATGCATCCCGCGTGATCGTGCTCGTCGTGCCGACGAACGAAGAGGTCGAGATCGCGCGACAGACGCTCGCGCAGACGGGGTTGTAGCGCCACAGGCGCACCTGTGGATGACCCGGTACCAGGGTCGGTGGTGACCTCTACGATGGAGGGCATGGTTGCTGCCCTGTATCGCCGATACCGGCCCGAGACGTTCGCCGAAATGATCGGGCAGCAACAGGTGACCGACCCACTCTCGGTGGCGATTCGTTCGGGCCGCATCAACCACGCGTACCTCTTCTCTGGCCCGCGCGGCTGCGGCAAGACGTCGTCGGCGCGCATCCTCGCTCGCTGCCTCAACTGCGCCGAGGGGCCGACCCCCGAACCGTGCGGCAAGTGCGACTCGTGCGTTGAGCTCGGCCGCGAGGGCGGCGGCTCGCTTGACGTCGCCGAGATCGACGCCGCGAGCCACGGTGGTGTCGACGACGCCCGCGAGCTACGCGAGCGCGCCGTCATGGCCCCGAGCCGCGACCGCTACCGCATCTTCATCATCGACGAGGCGCACATGGTGACCTCGCAGGGCTTCAATGCGCTGCTCAAGGTGGTCGAGGAGCCGCCGGAGCACGTGCTCTTCATCTTCGCGACGACCGAGCCCGAGAAGGTCATCGGCACGATCCGTTCGCGCACGCACCACTACCCGTTCCGGCTGATCCCGCCGGCGCCGATGCTCGAATACCTCGAGCGCATCTGCGCCGCCGAGGGCATCTCGGCCGAGCCGGGCGTGCTGCCGCTCGTCGTCCGCGCCGGCGGTGGTTCGGCGCGTGACACGATGTCGCTGCTCGACCAGCTCATCGCCGGTACCGAGGGCGAGACCATGCAGTACCAGCTCGCGACGCAGGTGCTCGGCTTCACGGCGCAAGACCTGCTCGACGAGTCAATCGCGGCCTTCGCCGACGGCGACGCCTCGGCGGCGTACCGCGCGGTTGACTCGGTGATTCAGTCGGGCCAAGACCCACGCCGCTTCGTCGAAGACCTCCTCGAGCGCGTGCGCGACCTCATTGTCGTGAAGGCGATCGGCCAGGGCGCCGAGGCCGTCTTGCGCGGCATCTCGCCGGACGAGCTCGAGCGTATGCACACGAACGCCGCGCGCTTCACCCCGCGCGCGCTGTCGGGCATGGCCGATGCCGTGAACGCGACGCTGTCCGAGATGACCGGCGTGACCGCGCCGCGACTGCAGCTCGAGCTGATGATCGCGCGCGTGCTCGTGGCGCAGCGCGCGGCGTTTGCCGAGGCGGAGGCGCCAGCCGAGTCGGGCGCCGAGCCGGCCGGTTCGCGCGCCGCGGCACCGCAGCAGGATGCGCGTGGTCAGCAGGAAGCGCGTGGCCAGAGTGCGCCCGGGCGGCAGGATGCGCCGGGTCGCGGTAGGCCCGCGGTCGAGCCCGAGCGCGGGCAGGCCGCATTACCGACGCGGACGCCGCAGGACGAGCGGCCCGCGCAGCAGCGCGAGTCGGAGCGGGCTCCCCAGCGCAGCCCCGAGCCGGAGGCGCCGAAGGCGTCGGCGGCAGAGGCAGCCAAGGCGGCGTGGGCAACGCCGGGCGTGACTGACGGTGCGCCGGCTTCCGCGCCCACTGGAGCGCCCGATGCTGACGGCTCACGTCAGTCGTCGCAGGCGGCAGACGATGCGCGTTCCCACGAATCGGCGCCATCGCGCGCGGCGGCGCAGGCACCTGATGCTGCTACCTCGCGTGACTCGGGGCTGCAGCACGAAGCGCGCGGACAGGCGCCGGCAAACGCACCCGCCGAGCGTGCGCGGGCCGATCGACCCGCGGCGCCCGAGCCCTGGCGAACCAACCAGCCCGCAGCATCCGCACCGACATCGGCCGAGTCAGGCTCGGCGTCCGCGAGCGCAGCTGGTTCGGGCCAGCCCGACGCGAGTCAAGTGCAGGACGCATGGCCGAGCGTGCTCGAGGCCGTGAACCGGCTCGGCGGGCGGTCGGCCTGGTCGGTCGTGCGAGGCCTGCAGCCGCTCGGCTACGACGACGGCGTGCTCGCGCTGTGGTTCCCGAACCGCGCGGTCTTTGACCAGGCGCGCCAGGCGCGCGACGGCCAGCCTTCGCCGAGCGACCACATCAAGCGCGCGCTGCGCGAGGTGTTCGGCGTCGACATGAAGATTGCCCCGAAGATCGAGCGCAGCCCGGGCCGCGAGCAGGCGGCTCCGGCGACGGATGCTCCCGCGGCGCCGTCCGACGAGGAGCGCCACCGAGGCGGTCCGCGCCAGACGCCGGCGCCCGTGGCTGACCCGGGCGGGGCGGCCACGTGGAACGTCGCGCCGATTCCCGGTGAGCCGCGCGTCGCCGACGACGGCCCCGGCTCGGCCTGGGACGAGTTTGCGACCGGCCCCGAGCGGAACGACGCCGGTGGGGCCGGCAGCGGTGGACAGGCCAACGACGTGGCACCTGAAACCGTCGACCCGGTTGATGCCGCGCCCGACGACGCCCCGGATGCCCCGGGCTCCGAAGCGACGCGGGCATCCGACGCGAACGCTCGCGCGAGCTCCCCGCCCGAGGTGGCAAGCGAGGGGCACTCGATCGAAGAGGTCGCCGCGACCGACGCGAGCGAGCGCGAGCACGACGCGACCCCGGTCGCGATGCCCGAGGCGACGCTGCACGCGGCGCCCGGCACCGAGGTGCGTAACCCCGTCGACCCGGTGCCCGCATCGTCGGCGCAACCCGAAACCGCCGGGGCTGGTCAGGCTGCGTCCGGCCAGGGCCGCGCAACGCAGGCCGGACCCGGCCAAGGCCGATCCGCGCAGGCCGAACCCAGCCAAGGGCGAGCGCCGCGGGCCGAGACGGCCAGCGCCGAGACAAGTGGTGCCGCGCCTACCGAGAGCCAGCAGACGCCCGCGGCGCCGAGCTGGAACGTCGTCGCGGTGCCCGGCTCCGAACCCGAGCCCGTCGCCGAGCCCGAACCAGAACCTGAGCCCGAGGAACCCGCCGCACCGAAGCATCCTGCGCTCGCGGCGGGCCAGGAGCGCTACGGTGAGTCGGTTATTCGTGAACGGCTCGGTGCGCGCTTCGTCGGCGAAGAGTTGCGGGCCCTGCCGGGGCCGTCGGGCCCGTTCGATGAGGCGCCCGACGACTTCGAAGCGCCGCCAGAGGAGTACTAGGCATGTACGAGGGAATTGTTCAGGACCTCATCGATGAGCTCGGGCGCCTGCCCGGCGTCGGCCCGAAATCGGCGCAACGAATCGCGTTCCATATCGTGCAGACGCAGAACTTCGACGTGTCGCGGCTCGCGAAGATCCTGCTCGAGGTGCGCGACAAGGTGAAGTTCTGCAAGTACTGCGGCAACGTCGCGGAGCAGGACGTCTGCATCATTTGCGGCGACCCGAACCGCGACCGCTCGCTCATCTGCGTCGTCGAGGAGCCGAAGGACGTCGGCGCCATCGAGCGCACGAACGAGTACGAGGGGCTCTACCACGTGCTCGGCGGCGCGATCTCGCCGATCGACGGCATCGGCCCAGATCAGCTGAACATCCGCGGGCTCATGCCGCGGCTCGAGACGGGCGACGTCGTCGAGGTCATCATCGCGACCGATCCGAACCTCGAGGGCGACGCCACCGCGTCGTACCTCTCGCGCCTGCTCAAAGCGGTCGGGCTCAAGGTTTCCCGCCTCGCATCCGGCCTGCCGGTCGGTGGCGACCTCGAGTACGCCGACGAGGTCACGCTCGGGCGCGCCTTCGCGGGCCGACGCGTCATTTCTTAGCTGTATCCACAGCGCCGCCGCGCGCATCCGACCCGCTAAGCTGGCCGATGGTGCGCAGCCGCGCGGAAGGGAGCCCCTGTGAGCCTCATTGTGCAGAAGTACGGCGGATCGTCGGTTGCCGACGCCGAAAGCATCCGTCGCGTCGCGAAGCGCATCGTCGACACGAAGCGTGCCGGCAATGAAGTGGTCGTCACCGTCTCGGCGATGGGCGACTCCACCGACGAGCTGATCGACCTTGCACACGAGATCACGCCGATTCCCGACCCGCGCGAGTTCGACATGCTCGTCACCACGGGCGAGCGCATCTCGATGGCGCTGCTCGCGATGGCGATCAAGTCGATGGGCTACGACGCCCGCTCGTACACCGGCAGCCAGGCGGGCATGATCACCGACGCGAAGCACGGCGACGCCCGCATCGTCGACGTCACGCCGGTGCGCGTGCGCGAGGCGCTCGACGAGGGAGCGATCGCGATCGTCGCCGGGTTCCAGGGCTTCAACCGAGACACCCGCGACATCACGACCCTCGGCCGCGGCGGCTCCGACACGACGGCCGTCGCGCTCGCGGCAGCGCTCGACGCCGACAAGTGCGAGATTTACTCCGACGTCGACGGCATTTTTTCTGCCGACCCGCGTATCGTGCCGAAGGCACACAAGATCGACCACATCTCGAGTGAAGAGATGCTCGAGCTGGCGGGCAGCGGCGCGAAGGTGCTGCACATTCGTGCCGTCGAGTATGCGCGCCGCCAGGGCGTCACACTCGTCGTGCGCTCGTCGTTCTCGAGCGACCCCGGCACCGTCGTCTACAACCCCGAAACTTCTAAGGAGTACGCAGTGGAAGAAGCCTCGATCGCCGGCGTCTCGCACGACCTCAGCCAGGCGAAGATCACCGTCGTTGGTGTTCCGGATGTTCCGGGCTCGGCCGCTGCGATCTTCAACATCGTCGCCCAGCAGGGCGCGAACATCGACATGATCGTGCAGAACGTGCAGACGCAGAATGACGGCGTGACTGACATCTCGTTCACCCTGCCGAAGACCTCGGCCGAGCAGGTCCTGCGAGCCCTCGAGGGCAACGGCGAGACGCTCGGCTTCGAGTCGCTGCGCTTCGACGACCAGATCGGCAAGGTCTCGCTCGTCGGTTCGGGCATGCGCACGAACATCGGTGTCTCAGCGACGCTGTTTGACGCGCTCAAGACCGCGGGTATCAACATCGACATGATCTCGACTTCCGAGATCCGCATCTCGATCATCACGAACGCGGATGTTGTGCCTGAGGCGGCGCGCGTCATCCACACCGCGTTTGGTCTCGACGGCGACTCCGAGGCCGTCGTCTACGCGGGCACCGGCCGCTAACGCCGCTGCGCCCGCGCGCCCGCACATCGCACCGCACGCACGCCGCGCTCCCACGAGTGCGCCTAGGGGGTTGAGTGGTCGTTTTTTGTAGTTCTGGCGGTGCCAGAACTACAA
>NZ_JASCYH010000048.1:0-14450 GCF_030011715.1 Gulosibacter sediminis
CGAGGGGCGCCACTCCGGCAAGGGCTAGCGGCTCGCGCGTACGAACAGGGCTGCCACGATCGAACTGATCGTGGCAGCCCTGTTCGTACGCGGGGGAGCAGTTCGAGCAGTTAGAGCACGCGGCGGCGCAGGATGGTCCAGAGGAACACCGTGCCACCCACGAACTCGATGAGAATCGACACGACGCCCTGTGCATAGAACACGTGGTTCATGATGAAGTAGGCGCTCGTGAGCACGAGGAAGGCGAAGGTGATCGCAAGCGGGAACACGAAGCGGTGATCCGAGGTGTTCGCGAACTGGTACGCGAGCGTAGCGACGAGGAAGCCGAGGAAGGTCATCGGGCCAACCAGTGCCGTCGACACTGCCATGAGCAGCGTCACGAGGGTCAGCGTCGTCATGAGTTCACGGGTGTGGTGGAGGCCCAGGCCGGTGGCGATGTCCTTGCCGAGCGCCATGACGTTGAGCCGGCGTGAGCGCAGGTAGAGCAGCGCCGCGACGACGATGACGATGGGAATCGCGACCGGCAGGTACTCCTCGCGCGCGTTGTTCACCGAGCCAAAGAGGCGAGCGGTGAGCAGGTCGAACTCGCTCGGGCTCAGCATGCGCTGCATGAAGCTCGAGACGCTGCCGAGGCCAGTTCCGATCACGATGCCCACGAGCAGCATGATCTGGAGGTTTGCGAAGCGGCCCGAGAGCAGCCAGCCGTAAAGGAGCGCCGCGAGGGCCACCATGACGGCGATTTGCGCGAGGAACTGGCCGATGCCCGAGAACGCAGTGAGCCCGGTCGAGCCGAGGAAGAACATCACGCCCGTCTGGATCGCGACGTAGAGCGACTCGAAGCCCATGATGCCGGGCGTAATGATGCGGTTCGTCGTGATCGTCTGGAACGCGACGGTCGCGGTCGCGTGGCACACCGCGATGATGAGCATGACCAGCACGCTGCTCGCGCGGTGACGGGCGATCACCCAGAAGGGGTCGGAGCCGAACGCGACGGGGATGTTGTAGGTCAGGAGGCCGATCGCGAACAGCACGGCAAGCGTGACGCAGACGCCGAGGGTAAGCCAGTAGCGTCGGCGCGCTCGGTCGTTCTGGAAGGCAACCGAGCCGCTGCGCTGGCGGGGCAGCGGGGGGGATGCGGTGGTGCTAGCCATAACGTCGCTTTCGCAGCAGTAGGAGCACGAACGCAATCGAGCCGAGCACACCGAGGATGAGCGAGACCGGCACCTCGAACGGCATGATGATCGTGCGGCTCACGATGTCGCAGACCGTGACGGTCGCGATACCGAGCAGGAACACCCACGGCAAGTTGCTGCGCAGATTGTCGCCGCGGAACATCGAGACGATGTTCGGCACGATCAGCCCGAGGAACGGCAAGTTGCCGACGACGACCGTGACGACGCCCGTCGCGACCGCGACGAGCGAGGTGCCGATGAGCATCATCCGGTTGTAGTTCAGTCCGACGTTCGTCGCGATCTCCTCGCCGAGCCCGGCCACCGTCAGACGGTCCGCAAGCACAAATACCGCCACGAGCACGATCGCGACGATCCAGAGCACCTCGTACTGGCCGCGCAGAATCGGCGCGAAGCTGCCGGCGAACCAGATGCCGAGCTGCTGCAGCATGTTCGTCTGTAGCGCGAAGAAGGTCGAGACCGAGCTCACCACCGCGCCGAGCATGATGCCGACGATCGGAACGATGAGCGAAGAGCGCAGCGAAACCCGACGCAGAAACGCGAAGAAGATCGTCGTGCCGATGAAGGCGGCGATGATCGCGCCGACCATGCGACCAAGCAGGCTCGCGGTCGGGAAGAAGATCATCACGGCAAGGAGTCCGAGGCCGGCCCATTCGGTGGTGCCGGTGGTGGTGGGCTCAACGAAGCGGTTTTGCGTGAGTAGCTGCATCACGAGCCCGCAGATCGCCATCGCCGCGCCCGCGAGCACGAGCGCGAGGGTGCGTGGCACGCGGGTGATCCAAAACATGTCCGGCGACCCCTCGCCGTGGCCATCCAGGGTGTACACACCGATGAACAGTGAGGCGCCAAGGAGGGCGACCACAGCGAGTGTCGCCAGATACAGCTTCCAGTCAAGACGGTCGCGGCGAACTGGAGCGGCCGCGACCGTCGAGGTTGAGCTGGGGTTGGTCATGAAGGGTGAGTTGGCCCTACGACGCGGCGTCGAACGCGTCGGCGAGCTGGTTCAGGTACTCGGTGTACGTCTGGATGCCCTCGTTGGTGTAGGTGTCAGCAGGCATCACAACGATCTGGTCTTTCTGCACCGCGGGCACCTGCTGCAGGGCCTCGGATTCGGCGATGAGGTCGGCACCGGGCTGGTAGCCTTCTTCGTCCGCCGCGACGGCCGCGTCACGGTCCATCACGAGAATCCAGTCGGGGTTCGACTCGGCGATTGCCTCGACCGAGACCTCGTCGCCCTCGTCGTCGTCGCTCGCGCCCTCGACGACGAGCGCCGGGGTGAAGTCGAACCAGTCGAACAGCACGCCGAGGGTGCGGCCGACGTGCGGCGCGAGGTAGCCGATCTGGCCGCCCGAGGTGTTGACCGCCATGAAGGTCGCGTCGGCCGGAGCCGCCTCGGCGACGCGGTCGTAGGCGGCGTCGAACTCGTTGTTCAGCGCGGTGGCCTCGTCCTGCATGCCGAACAGCTCGCCGAGCACGGTGGTCTGGCGCTTGAGCTCTTCGGCGAAGTCCTCGCCTTCGCGGGGCTCAAGGTTGATGATCGTTGCGTCGGGCACGAGCTCAGCGATCTCGTCCTCGTAGTCGGTGAAGCGCTGGCCCATGATCACGAGCTCGGGCTCGACGGCGGCAATTGCCTCGAGATTCGGTTCGCGGTGGTTGCCGATGTTCACGATCGACTCGTCGGTCTTGTAGTCGATGGTCTCGGGCATGAGGTCGAGGGGGGCCGCGGCGAGTTCGACGCCCCAGGACTGCAGCGTCTCGAACGTGCGGTTGTCGAGGGCGACGATCGACTGCGCGGGCATCTTGACCGTCTGCGTGCCGTTGTTGTCTTCAACGGTGATAGTGCCTTCCGCGCCCGCGGCCGAGGTCGCGTCGGTGTCGGCGGCGCCTGTGCTGCAAGCGGCGAGGGTGAGGGATGCGGCGATCGCGCTAACGACGCCGAGCAAGCGCAGTCGAGGGGTTCGCATAGGTACGAGCTTCTTTCGTATCGATGGCGCGAGGCAGGGGGAGGCCCCGCGGGAGCTGGTCCAGAGGTTAGGCTAACCTAAAGGCTTGTTGTGCTCAACTTGTGAGTTGGGGGACAGCTCGCCATGTTTACTCGTTGCAACACCCCCGGAGGCCCCTGCGTGATCACCCTGGATTCCGTCGCGAAGCGATATGGCGACCACGTGGTCGTCGACGACGTTTCTCTCACGATTCCCGCGGGTGGCATCACCTCGATCATCGGACCGAACGGTGCTGGCAAGTCGACGCTGCTCGGGCTCATGAGTCGAATCGAGCCGCTCGAGAGCGGCATCGTCACGGTCGATGGGCTCGACGTCAGCGCGACAAAATCCTCCGTGCTCGCGAAGAGACTCGCCATCCTGCGCCAGGAGAATCACCTCGTGGTGCGGCTCACGGTGCGTGAGTTGGTCGCGTTCGGTCGCTTCCCGCACTCGCAAGGTCGCCTCACCGCCGAGGACGAGCGGCACATCGACGCCGCGCTCGAATTTCTCGGGCTCGCGGATTTGCAGGGCCGCTTCATTGACGAGCTCTCGGGTGGCCAGCGGCAACGCGCCTATGTCGCGATGGTGATCTGCCAGGACACCGACTACGTGTTGCTCGACGAACCGCTGAACAACCTCGACATGCGGCACAGTGTAAACATGATGCAGCACCTGAGCCGCATCGCCAGCGAGCTCGGCAAGACGATCGTCATCGTGATTCACGACATCAACTTCGCCTCGGTGTATTCCGACAACATCGTTGGTATGCGCGACGGTCAGGTGATCGCGCAGGGCTCGCCCGATCTCATCATGAACTCGGGCATTCTGAGCCAGATTTATGACATGCATATTCCGATCCACGAGATCGGGCGGCACAAGCTGGCGACCTATTACTGGGCGTCCGAAACGGTCACTTCCTAGTGTGCCGGCTGGGGGACTCGAACCCCCACGCCCTCTCGGACAGCGCATTTTGAGTGCGCCGCGTCTACCGTTCCGCCAAGCCGGCCTGCTTGCCTCGACCACAGTAGCGTAATCTGGCAATGTGACTGAGAACACAACCGCTTCCGCACCCCGCCGAGTAGTCGTCGCTGAAGACGAATCGCTCATCCGCCTCGACATCGTTGAAACGCTTCGCGACAACGGTTTTGACGTTGTCGGTGAGGCCGGCGACGGTGAGACCGCGGTAGCGCTGGCCAAGGAACTCCGCCCCGACCTCGTCGTGATGGACGTGAAGATGCCGAAGCTTGACGGCATCTCTGCTGCGGAGCAGCTCTCGGAGGACAACGTCGCACCCGTCGTGCTGCTGACGGCCTTCAGCCAGAAGGAGCTCGTGGAACGCGCCACCGAGGCCGGTGCGCTCGCCTACGTCGTCAAGCCGTTCAACCAGAACGACCTCCTGCCGGCCATCGAGATCGCCCTTGCGCGTCACCAGCAGATCGTCGCCCTCGAGCGTGAGGTGGCCGACCTCGCGGAGCGTTTCGAGACCCGCAAGCTCGTTGACCGCGCGAAGGGCCTCCTCACCGACAAGATGGGCCTGAGCGAGCCCGAGGCGTTCCGTTGGATTCAGAAGGCGTCGATGAACCGTCGCCTCACTATGCAGGAAGTCGCGCAGGCGGTCGTCGAGCAGCTCGCGCCGAAGAAGAAGTAGCCGCTAACGACGGGTGCGCAGCATGTTGGTGATGCGCACCGTCGAGCACCGGCGCCCGTTCGCGTCGGTGATCACGACCTCGTGCACGGTCATGCTGCCGCCGAGGTGAATCGCGCGGCACTCGCCGGTCACCCAACCCGATGTGGCCGAGCCCGTGTGTGTCGCGTTGATGTCGATGCCCACCGCGTAGCGGCCCTCGCCGGCATGCAGCGAGGCGGCAACCGAGCCGAGGCTTTCGCCGAGCACGCAGTTGGCGCCGCCGTGGAGCAGTCCGAATGGCTGCGTGTTCGGCGCCACCGGCATGACCGCAATCGAGTGCTCGGGCAAAAGCTGCACCATGAGCATCCCCATGGCCGCGCCGAGCGCGCCGACGCCCAGTCCGCCCGTCACGGCCAACTGGTCGGGAATCTCGAGGCCGTTGATGACGGGCTCGGGCACCGGGGCCAGGTGCACAGATGGCTGAGACTCGGGCATCGCAATCTCTCGTCGACGTAGGCTGGTTGCGTGACTGCAACTCAGCCAAAGCCTACGCTCATGGTCATCGACGGCCACTCGCTCGCATTCCGCGCGTTCTTCGCGCTGCCGGTCGAGAGTTTCGTCAATTCCGAGGGCCAGCACACGAATGCCGTCCACGGCTTCATCTCGATGCTGCTCTCGCTGCTGCGTGACCACAATCCGAGCCACATCGCCGTCGCATTTGACGCAGGCTCGAAGTCGTTCCGCAACCGCGAATACGAGGATTACAAAGGCGGCCGCGACGAGACGCCGCCAGAGTTCCGTGGCCAGATCGGCCTGCTCAAGGAGGCCCTTACGGCGATGGGCATTGACTGGCTAGAGAAGGACGACTTCGAGGCCGACGACCTCCTCGCCACGCTGTCGCACCAGGGCGAGGAACAGCAATTCGACGTGCTCGTCGTGTCGGGCGACCGCGACGCGATCCAGCTCGTCAACGAGCAGACAACGCTGCTCTACCCGTCGGTGCAGGGCGTCTCGAAGCTCACGCGCTACACGCCCGAGAAGGTGTTCGAGAAGTACGGTGTGCTGCCGCACCAGTACTCAGACCTCGCGGCGATGGTCGGAGAGAAGGCCGACAACCTGCCTGGTGTGCCCAAGGTCGGGCCAAAGACGGCGGCGAAGTGGATTAATCAGTTCGGCTCGCTCGAAGGAATCCTCGAGCACGAGGACGAGCTCACCGGCAAGGTCGGCGAGTCGTTCCGCGAGCACCGCGAGAACGCGATCCGCAACCGCAAGCTCAACCAGCTGCTGCGCGACGTCGAGCTCGACTTGAAGCCGGACGATCTTGACATTCACCCAATTGACGTGGATGCGGTGCGCGAGGTCTTCACCCGCCTTCAGTTCCGCACGCTGCAGGACCGCGTGCTCAAGCTCGCGTCCGAACGCGACGGCGCGGTTGCGACGAGTGACGATGACGGTGCGCTCGACGACGTCGAGGTGCGCGAGCAGCTCGCGGGCGACGAACTCACGACCTGGCTGAGGGATGCGCAGGACCAGCCGCTCGGGCTGGTCCTGCGCATCGGTGAGTCGGGTCAGATCGATGCGGCGCTGGCGACCGAGCAGTCTGCCGTGTCGGTGAACGACGTGGCGGCGAATGAGCCACTCGTTGCGTGGCTCGAGAGCGACGCAGCAAGGTGGATGTTCGACGCGAAGCCGACGCTGAAGCATGCCCGCGCCGTCGGCGTCACGCTCGGCGGACCGATTCTCGACGGACAGCTCGCCGCGTTCCTCGTGAACCCGCTTAGCCCGCCGAAGCGACTGTCGGAGCTCGTGCAGCAGTACCTCGGCGAGTCGATGCCCGAGACCGACCCGAACCAGCTTCTCGAGGTTGAGGATGAGCAGGGCACCGGCTTCGCGGCGGAGGCCTGGTACGCGCTCCGCGGGGGTCTCGCCGCTCAGGCACGGCTGCCCGAGCCCACCGCCCCGGTGTTCACCGACATCGAGTCGCCACTCGAACTCGTGCTCGCGAATATGGAGTACACGGGTATCCACATCGACGTGCCACTGCTCGAGCAGCTCTCGTCGGAACAGGGCGAGAATGTCGCGCAGTACGCGCAGGAGGCCTTCGCGGCGATCGGCGGCGAGGAGATCAACCTTGGCTCGCCGAAGCAACTGCAGACCGTGCTGTTCGAGAAGCTCGACATGCCGAAGACCCGTCGCACCAAGACCGGCTACTCGACTGACGCACAGTCGCTCGAGGAACTCGAGGCGAAGGCACCGCATCCGTTCCTCGGCGCGCTTCGGCACCACCGCGACGCCACGAAGCTCAAGCAGATCATCGACGCGCTCATCCGCGCGGTCGGCGACGACACGCGCATCCACACCACCTACCTGCAGACGGGCTCGTCCACCGGGCGGCTCGCGTCGACCGACCCGAACCTGCAGAACATTCCGATTCGCTCGGCCGAGGGCCAGCGCATCCGGGGCGCCTTCACTTGCGACGAGCGCTTTGAGGGCCTCCTCACGGCCGACTACTCGCAGATCGAGATGCGCATCATGGCGCACCTCTCGGGCGACGACGCGCTCATCGCCGCGTTCAACTCGGGCGAGGACACGCACCGTTTCGTCGGCTCGCAGGTGTTCGGTGTGGACCCGAGCGAGGTGACCCCGACGATGCGCAGCAAGGTGAAGGCGATGTCGTACGGCCTCGTCTACGGCCTGAGCGCGTTCGGGCTCTCGAAACAGCTCGGCATCGAGGTGGCCGAGGCCCGCGAACTGATGAACGGCTACTTCGAGCGCTTCGGCAAGGTGCGCGATTACCTGCGCGAATCGGTCGAGCAGGCGCGCAGCACCGGGTACACCGAAACGATCTTCGGGCGCCGCCGGCCGTTCCCCGACCTGAATTCGACGAACCGGCTCGCGCGGCAAAACGCCGAGCGGGCGGCGCTCAACGCGCCAATTCAGGGGTCTGCGGCCGACATCATCAAGCTCGCGATGCTCCGCGTGGATGCTCGGATGCGGGCTGAACAACTCGAGTCGCGCCTGCTGCTGCAGGTGCACGATGAGCTCGTGTTCGAGGTGGCTCACGGCGAAGAGACCGCCCTCGAGGCCATCGCGCGCGAGGAGATGGCGAGCGCCGCGACGCTGAGCGTGCCGCTCGACGTTTCGGTCGGTCGCGGCGCCAACTGGGAGACCGCGGGCCACTAGCGTGGGGGAGTTCGCGAGTGGTATCGGCCTCTTCTTCCGGGGCGTCGGGTTTTGGGCCCGGCGCCCGAAGCTCATGGCCATCGGCGCGGTGCCCGCCCTCATTACGACGGTGCTCTACGGCATCGCGCTCGTGTGGCTGTTCAGCAGCGTCGACGACTTCGCGGTGCGGCTCACACCCTTCGCCGAGTCGTGGGCCGAGCCATGGCAGACGATCATCCGGGTCGCCGTTGCGGGTGCGTTCCTGGTGGGTGGCTTCGCGGCCATGGTGTTCACCTTTGCCGCGGTCACGCTGACGATCGCGGCGCCGTTCATCGACAACATCCAGGAGCGCGTCGACCGCGAGCTCGGCGGCGTCGACCCCATCGACGAAGGGTTCTGGCCCTCGGTACGCCGGGGCATCGGCGACGGGGTGCGGCTGTTCGGCATGGGCCTGTTCGCCGCAGTGATCGTGTTCGTCTGCGGCCTGCTGCCGCTCGTGGGCTCACTCATCGGCTGGCTGCTCGGTGCGTACTTTGCCGGGCGCGCGTTCGCCGTCGATCTTACGGGCACGCCAGGGGATGCCCGCGGTATCCCGCTGACCGTGCGGCAGCAGCTGCTCTCCTCGAACCGCGCCAAGTCGCTCGGCTTCGGCGTCGCGGTGTACCTTTCGTTTCTCATTCCACTCGGCGCCGTCGTCGGCACACCCGCGGCAGCGGTCGGCGGCACCCTGCTGCTGCGCGAGCTCCGCGGCGAGCCCACGGAGGCGCGTCGGTAGGGTAGCGGCATGATGCACCGCGAGCCCACCGAAATTGACGCCCTTGCCGAACGCTTCGTCGACGCGACGACCGCCCTCCAACCCGAGTCGCGGGTGTACCGGGGGAGCGAGGGCGACAAGACCGAGTACCAGGACTACTCGCCGAATGGCGTGGCCGCCCTCGGCGAGCTCTACGCGGCGACCCGGCGCGAGCTTGTCGCCCTCGACGCGGTCGACGACGTTGACGTCGTCACGAAGCTCGACCTCGACCGCGTGCTCGAGCTCGGCGGCCAGCGCATTGACGCGGGCTGGTACCAGCGCGACCTCAACAACCTTGCGAGCCCCCTGCAGGAGATCCGCGACATCTTCGACCTGATGCCGACCGAGGGCGACGCCGACTGGCACGATATCGCTGGCCGCATGGCGAACGTCGGCGGTGCGGTTGAAGGGTACATCGCGTCCCTCCGCGAGGGGCTGCAGCGGGGCAACACCCCGGCGGTGCGCCAGGTCGAGATCGGGGCGCACCAGCTCGACGAGTTTGCCCCCGGAGAGGGTTTCTTCCACGACCTTGCCGGTCGCGGTGCGGCGGCTTCGGGCGTCAACGCGAGCGCCCTTGCGTCGGGCGCCGAGGCGGCGACGGAGGCGTTCGCGCGCCTGCGCGGCTTCCTTAGCGACGAGCTCGCCCCCGAGGCCCGCACCGACGACGCGGTCGGACGCGACCTCTACGAGCTCGCGTCGCGCGAATTCCTCGGCGCCCGCGTCGATCTCGACGAGTACTACGAGTGGGGCATCGAGGAACTCGAGCGAATGCGCGTCGAGCAGGAGGCGATCGCCCGCGAGATCCTCCCGGGCGCCACCGTCGCGGAGGCCATCGCGCACCTCGACCAGGCCGGCGAACACCGCCTCAACGGCACCGACGAACTGCAGCGGTGGATGCAGCGCACCGCCGACGAGGCCGTCGCCGCACTGAACGGCACCCACTTCGACATTCCCGAGCCCGTGCAGCGCATCGAGTGCATTATCGCACCGACGCAGACCGGCGGCATCTACTACACCGGCCCGAGTGACGACTTCTCGCGGGCGGGCCGCATGTGGTGGTCGGTGCCCGAGGGCGTCACCGAGTTCGACACCTGGCGCGAGCTGACGACCGTGTACCACGAGGGCGTGCCGGGTCACCACCTGCAGATCGGTCAGGCCGTGTACCTGCGCGACTCGCTCAACTCGTGGCGCCGCGAGGCCTGGACGAGCGGGCACGGCGAGGGCTGGGCGCTCTACGCCGAGCAGCTCATGGACCACCTCGGCTACCTCAAGACCCCGGCCGACCGGCTCGGCATGCTCGACGGGCAGCGGATGCGCGCGGCCCGCGTCGTGCTCGACATCGGCGTGCACCTCGGCAAGCAGATGCCAGGTGGCGGCGCGTGGGCCTTCGAGTCCGCGCTGCAGTTCATGAGCGCGAACGTGAACATGAACGCCCCGTTCGTGAAGTTCGAGGTCGAGCGCTACTTCGGCTGGCCGGGTCAGGCGCCGGCGTACAAGATCGGCCAGCGGGTATGGGAAGACCTCCGCGACGAGATCGCGCAGATTGAGGGCGAGAGCTTCGATCTCAAGGAGTTCCACCACCGCGCACTCGCCATCGGCGGCTGCGGCCTCGACACGCTCCGCACCGCGGTGCGGCGCCAGTATGCCGAGGGCAAGTCGCGCTAACGAGTCAGGGGCGGAGCCCCAGCGCCGCACCAGACGGCTGGCGTATGCTCGCGGCACCGTGACAAGGAGGTCAGGGTGAGTTTGCAACTGTCCTACATGGGCGAAGTCATCGCGGCGTCGCGCGATCGCTCGGTGCGCGCGCTGGGTTCGCCCGACAACGCGGTGCCGCGTGCCGTCATCGCGCTCGACGACGTGCGCGATTGGTGCGGCGAGACGCCGCTCTCGCGATATTTGCCGATGGTCACCGAGCTGCTCGGCGAGCCGCTGCGCGACAGCGGACTCGTGGTCGCGCTCGGCGATGCGGCGGGCCGTCTGCTCTGGGTCGACGGCGACCCGCGAATGCGCGGCGCTGTCGCCGACATGGGTTTCGTTCCCGGCGCCGACTGGTCGGAGGACACCGTGGGCACGAGCGCACCCGGCACGGCACTCATCGCGAACCGCGCCGTGCTGGTGGCTGGCGACGAGCACTTCGCGCCGACCGTGCATCCGTACAGTTGCACGGCCGTGCCGGTGCACAATCTCGCGACCGGCGAGGTGCTCGGCGTGCTCGACATCACGGGCGGCGCCGCCGCGGTGAGTTCGGCGAGCCTCGCCATGCTCCGGGCGACCGCCCGGGCGATCGAGACCGAAGAACAACTTCGGCATTTCCGCACGGGCTTGCGTGTGGCACCCGCGCAGGCGGCACCGTCGCGCCCGTGTCTGCGGCTCCTCGGCCGCGATGCCGCCCGACTCGAGGCCCCAGGTAGCGCGTCGATCGAGCTGAGCCGCCGTCACTCCGAACTGCTCGCACTGCTCGCTGCGCACCCCGAGGGGCTTCGCAGCGGCGAGCTCGCCGAGCTGATGCACGAGCAGGGTATGCCCGCCGTGACGCTCCGCGCCGAGCTCGTGCGTCTGCGGCAGGTGCTCGCCACCGCGCTCCCGGGCGTGCAACTCGAGTCACGGCCCTATCGGATCTCGGTGCCGCTCGCCACCGACGCGGGGCAGGTGCTCGAGGCTGTCGACCGGGGCGCGCACCGCCAGGCACTGCGCGACTACCGCGGCGCAGTGCTCCCGACCTCGGATGCGCCGGGGATCGTGGCGCTGCGGGAGCGCACCCGCGCGACCCTGCGCGAATCCCTGCTCGAATTCGCGAGCGTGGAGGCCCTGCTCGCCTGGCTCGAGGTGCCGGGGAACGACGACGATGCCGAGGTGCAACTCGAACTGCTGCGCCTGTTGCCGCCGCGCTCGCCGAAGCGCGCCGGCCTCGTCGCGCAACTCGGCGCGCGCTAGGAGGCGTGCAACCCAACTGCAACCTTCCCCTCGCTACGGTCATGACACGTGCATTTCAGCTGCACGAATCGGAGATCCACGACAACGAAGTCAAGGAGCATCATGACCGTTTATGCGAACCCCGGCACCCAGGGCGCCGTGATGGAGTACCGCAGCCGTTACGAGCACTACATCGGGGGTGAGTGGGTGGCCCCCGTCAAGGGGGAGTACTTCGAGAACATCTCGCCGGTGAACGGCCAGGTCTTCTGCGAGGTCGGCCGCGGCACCGCGGAAGACATCGAAGCCGCCCTCGACGCCGCGCACGCCGCGAAGGAGGGCTGGGGCAAGACCTCCGTCGCCGAGCGCTCGCTCGTACTCAACCGCATCGCCGACCGCATCGAGGAAAACCTCGAGAAGATCGCCGTCGCCGAGACCTGGGACAACGGCAAGCCCGTGCGCGAAACTCTCGCCGCCGACATTCCGCTCGCCGTCGACCACTTCCGCTACTTTGCCGGCGTGATTCGGGCCCAGGAGGGCACGCTTTCGCAGCTCGACGACAATACGACGGCCTACCACTTCCACGAGCCCCTCGGCGTCGTCGGCCAGATCATCCCCTGGAACTTCCCGCTGCTCATGGCAACGTGGAAGCTCGCCCCTGCGCTCGCGGCGGGTAACTGCGTCGTGCTCAAGCCGGCCGAGCAGACGCCGGCCTCGATCCTCTACCTGTTCGAGCTCATCGGCGACCTGCTGCCCGCCGGTGTCGTGAACATCGTCAACGGCTTCGGCGTCGAGGCTGGTAAGCCGCTCGCTTCGAACCCGCGCATCTCGAAGATTGCTTTCACTGGCGAGACGACGACCGGCCGCCTGATCATGCAGTACGCCTCGCAGAACATCATCCCCGTCACCCTCGAGCTCGGCGGCAAGTCGCCGAACCTCTTCTTCGAAGACGTCATGCAGCAGGACGACGCGTACTTCGACAAGGCACAGGAGGGCTTCACGCTCTTCGCGCTCAACCAGGGCGAGGTCTGCACGTGCCCATCGCGTGCGCTCGTGCAGGCGTCGATCTACGACAACTTCCTCGACGCCGTTACCGAGCGCACGAGCAAGATCGTGCAGGGCAACCCGCTCGACACGAACACACAGATCGGTGCGCAAGCGTCGAACGACCAGCTCGAGAAGATCCTGAGCTACATCGACATCGGCAAACAGGAGGGTGCCAAGGTGCGCATCGGTGGCGAGCGCGCCGACCTCGGCGGCGACCTCGCGGGCGGTTACTACGTCAACCCGACGATCTTCGAGGGGGACAACTCGATGCGCATCTTCCAGGAGGAGATCTTCGGGCCCGTCGTCGCGGTGACGAAGTTCGACGACTTCGACGACGGCATCCGCATCGCCAACGACACGCTCTACGGTCTCGGCGCGGGCGTCTGGTCGCGCTACCAGAACACCGCCTACCGCGCCGGCCGCGCGATTCAGGCTGGTCGCGTCTGGGTGAACCAGTACCACGCGTACCCCGCCCACTCGGCGTTCGGTGGCTACAAGTCCTCGGGCATCGGCCGCGAGAACCACCTGATGATGCTCGAGCACTACCAGAACACTAAGAACCTGCTCGTGAGCTACGACGAAAACAAGCTTGGCTTCTTCTAAGCCGACCGACCCCGCAACAAGATCATTCGCTGAACGTTCAAAGGAGAACCTGTAGATGAGCACCCAGATCAAGGCCGCGGTCGTCACGGCATTCCAGCAGCCCCTGTCCGTCGAAACCAATTACGAACTGCCCGAGCCCGGGCCCAACCAGGCCCTCGTGAAGCTCGTCACGTCGGGTGTTTGCCACACCGACCTGCACGCCGCCGAGGGTGACTGGCCGGTGAAGCCGAGCCCGCCGTTCGTGCCGGGTCACGAGGGCGTCGGCGAGGTCGTCGCAGTCGGCCCCGGTGTCACCGACGTCAAGGTCGGCGACATGGTCGGCAACGCCTGGCTGTGGAGCGCGTGTGGCTCGTGCGAGTACTGCGAGACGGGTTGGGAGACCCTGTGCGAGCAGCAGCGCAACGGTGGCTATTCGGTCGACGGCTCGTTCGGCGATCACATGATCGTCGACACGCGCTACGCGGCACGTATTCCCGAGGGCGCCGACCCCGTCGAGGTCGCGCCCGTGCTCTGCGCCGGTGTCACGGTGCTCAAGGCGCTCAAGCGCACCGAGGCCCGCCCCGGCCAGTGGGTCGCCATTACCGGTATCGGTGGCCTTGGCCACATCGCGATTCAGTATGCGAAGGCGCTCGGCCTGCGGGTCGCAGCGGTTGACATCGCGGATGAGAAGCTCGAGCTCGCGCGCAAGCACGGCGCCGAGATCACCGTTAACGCCAAGAACGAGGATCCGATCGAGGCGATCCAGAAGGCGACGGGCGGTGTACACGGCGTGGTCGTGACCGCCGTGCATCCCGCCGCCTTCGGCCAGGCAATCGGCTTCGCCCGCCGCGGCGGCACGATCGTGTTCGTTGGCCTGCCGGCCGGCGACTTCCCGGCACCGATCTTCGACGTCGTGCTCAAGGGCCTGACGATTCGAGGCTCGATCGTGGGCACCCGCCGCGACCTCAAGGAGGCGCTCGAGTTCTACGCGCGCGGCCTCATTCACCCGACGGTTGCGACCCGGCCGCTCGAGGAGATCAACGAGGTCTTCGACGAAATGCGCCAAGGCAAGATCGATGGCCGCGTGGTCATCGACTACCGCTAGATTGGATTGAGATCGGGCGGGAGGCGACCGTAGGTCGCCTCCCGCCCCGTGA
>NZ_JASCYH010000049.1:0-13287 GCF_030011715.1 Gulosibacter sediminis
GTTGTTGTAGTTCTGGCAGGGCCAGAACTACAACAACCGACCACTCAACGCATTTTGGTGGCTAGAGGCCGGCGAAGATTTCCTTCATGATGTTCGCCGTCTCGGTCGGGGTCGTGCCCACGCGAACGCCGGCGGCCTCGAGGGCCTCCTTCTTCGCGGCGGCGGTGCCCGCCGAACCGGTAACGATGGCGCCAGCGTGGCCCATGGTCTTGCCCTCGGGCGCGGTGAAGCCAGCCACGTAGCCGACGACCGGCTTGGTGACGTTCGCCTTGATGTACTCGGCCGCGCGCTCTTCAGCGTCGCCACCGATCTCACCAATCATGACGATGGCCTTGGTCTCGGGGTCGTTCTGGAACGCCTCGAGCGCGTCGATGTGGGTGGTGCCGATGACCGGGTCGCCGCCGATACCGATGGCGGTCGAGATGCCGATCTCGCGCAGCTCGTACATCATCTGGTAGGTCAGCGTGCCCGACTTCGACACGAGGCCGATCGGGCCCTTGCCGGTGATGTTCGCCGGGGTGATGCCCGCGAGCGACACCTCGGGGGTGATGATGCCGGGGCAGTTCGGGCCGATGAGGCGCGTCTTGCCGAGCTGCTGCACGCGGGTGAACGCCTCAGCGGCGTCCCTGACCGGGATGCCCTCGGTGATCGCGACGGCGAGGGGGATCTCGGCTTCGGCCGCTTCAACGATGGCGCCCTTGGCGAATGCCGGCGGCACGAAGATGACGGTGACGTTCGCGCCGGTGGCCTCCATGGCCTCCTTCACGGTGCCGAAGATCGGCAGCTCCTTGCCCGCGAGCTCGATCGTCTGACCGGCCTTGCGGGGGTTGGTGCCACCGACGACGTTCGCGCCGGCCTCGAGCATGCGCGTGGCGTGCTTCGAGCCCTCCGAACCCGTGATGCCCTGGACAATGATGACGGACTTGTCGTCGAGGAAAATTGCCATTGTGTTCTGTAGTCCTTCCGAGCCCTAGGCGTTCGCGAGTTCGGCGGCCTTGTCGGCGGCCTCGTCCATGGTCGCCACGACGGTGACAAGCGGGTGGTTGAAGTCAGCGAGGATCGCGCGACCCTCTTCGACGTTGTTGCCGTCGAGGCGCACAACGAGGGGCTTGGTGGCGGCGTCGCCGAGCTGCTGCAGCGCGCCGACGATGCCGTTCGCGACAGCGTCGCACGCGGTGATGCCACCGAAAACGTTGACGAACACGCTCTTGACCTGCTCGTCGCCGAGGATGACGTCGAGGCCGGCAGCCATGACCTCAGCCGAGGCGCCACCACCGATGTCGAGGAAGTTCGCGGGCTTCACGTTGCCGTGCTTCTCGCCGGCGCCAGCGACGACGTCGAGGGTCGACATGACGAGGCCGGCACCGTTACCGATGATGCCCACCTGGCCGTCGAGCTTGACGTAGTTGAGGTCGTGTTCCTTGGCCTTCTCCTCGAGCGGGTCGAGGCCCCCGGCCGCGACACGCAGCGCTTCGTGCGCCTCGTGGCGGAACGCAGCGTTGTCGTCGAGCGTGACCTTGCCGTCGAGGGCGATGATGTTGCCCTCGCCGGTGAGCACGAGCGGGTTCACCTCGACGAGCGTGGCGTCTTCGCCAACGTAGACGTCGTAGAGCTTCTGGAAGACGGGCACGACCTTCTCGACGAGCTCGGCCGAGAAGCCAGCGGTCTCGGCGATCTCGCGGGCCTTGGCCTCGTCGATGCCGACGATGGGGTCGACCGCCACGCGGGCGAGGGCCTCGGGGCGCTCTTCGGCGAGCTGCTCGATCTCCATGCCGCCCTCAACCGAGCACATGGCCAGGTAGTTGCGGTTCGCACGGTCGAGAAGCACCGAGAAGTAGAACTCCTCCTTGATGTCGGCGCCCTCGGCGACCATGACACGCTCAACGACGTGGCCCTTGATGTCGAGCCCGAGGATGCTCTTGGCTGCCTCGAACGCGTCGTCGGCGGTCTTCGCGACCTTCACGCCGCCGGCCTTACCGCGGCCGCCAACCTTGACCTGCGCCTTGACGACGGTCACGCCGCCGAGCTGCTCCGCAGCTGCCTTCACGTCTTCGGGGGTGTCGGCGACGATGCCCTTCAGCACCGGAACACCGTGTGCCTCGAACAGGTCGCGCGCCTGATACTCGAAAAGATCCACGTTTCTTCCAATCCACGGCAATGCCGAGTTTGACTTGCTCACACGAGCAGGAACTGGGTTCGGAGCGACCGCGCGAAAGGTGTCGAGTGCGTGGCTCGAGAAACGAAGCGCCGCGGCGCACATCCGCACGCAAGCATAACTGACCTGCGCTACGGCGTTTCCCGGGTTCATGCAGCTTGCAGGGCCGCAGCGGCGCGGATCCCGGGGCACGATGTCGCTGGCGCGTGCGACGATCAGCTTGCTCGACACCGAAGACGCATCGTCCCATCGAAAGGCCGCATCGTGAAGCTCCGCTCCCCTGCCTCATCAGGGACCTCGAGCAGTACTACATCGCCGACTGCATGGCCGAGGCCGGCTTCGAGTGGCGCTGGGTGTATCACGACGACAATTTCGAAGGCGCGTTCTCGCACGACGCCCCGGGCTCACCCGATGCACCGACCGTGCCCTACGTCTCCGGCCACGACACCATCCCCGGCACCGGTGGCGACCAGACGCCCGGGTTCCAGACTGCCCTCTGGGGAGAGAACGACTTCATGAGCCCCGACTACGACCCGGCCTACGTCTACCACTGGTCGACCGCGGGCTGCAACGGTTACGCCGTCCACGTGACTGGCTAAGACAACGCCCACTAGTTGCCGGCGCTGTGCCGCGGGCAGGGCAATCATGAGCGTTGCGGCCAATCGTGCGCCGTACACCACTGATCATTCACCGGGACGCTAATCCAACGCCTCCCAATTGACTGCCACGCCGCGCAACACGTGGGGTTTTCCCCATGGACACCGGCCGGGCCCGCTGGTGGGATCAAATGAACGCCGTCCTGCCCATCGTGCGCCGCTGCCTGCAGTCGCGCCCGCGAGAGGAAACTCATGCCGAATTCGCCCGCACCCGCTGGCTCCGACGACCCGTTCGAGCCGCTCACCAATGCTGAGCACCCCGAGGCGGTCGACGGGTTCTACGACTCGGTCGAAGCGGAGGCGAGCGGCGCATCCGCCCCGACAAAGTCGAGCAAGCCGGCGAAGCAACCCAAGGCACGGCGCCCGAAGGGCCGCGCGCGCAAGGCGATCTTTGGCACCGTCTGGCTCATCGTCGGCGTCGTCGCCGCAGCGTCGCTCGCGAAACTCGCCTTCTTCTCGAACGACACGGCCGAGCAGGCCGAGCCCACTGGACAGCTCGAGTCGCCGACCGTCGAGGTCACACGCGGCAGCGTCACGAATGAGTTCGTCGTGAGCGGCTCGGTCACGGCCGATGCCGGGGTGCCGCAGCGCTCGACCGAGCAGGGCTCGGTCACGATCGTCTACGTCAAGGTCGGTGATCACGTCGAGTACGGCCAGCCCCTCTATGAACTGCGCGAAGAGGTCGGCCAGACCGACCCGCAGCCCGTCGGCGACCCCGACGAAGAGACCGGCGAGCAGGAGATGAGCAACCCCGAGCCGGTCTACGAGTACCACACGGTCACTGCGACCGAGACGGGCATGCTCACCGAGTTCACGCCCCTCGCGAAGATGGATGTCGCCATCGGCGAGACCATCGGCGAGGTCGGCCCGGGCACGTTCACGGTCGTCGCCGACCTCTCGGCCGACCTGCAATACCGCATGCTCGATGCCCCGGCCACTGCGAGCGTCGCGATCGCTGGCGGCCCTGCGCCGTTCGAGTGCACCTCGCTCGAGATCGGGGCGGCTGCCGACGACAGCGAGACTCCGTCGGCTGCCGCCGACCCCGATGCCGACCCGTACGCCGACCTTTACGGCGACGCCAGCGGCGGTTCGACCTCGGTCACCGGCCAGGTGCGCTGCGCCGTGCCCGACAGCGAGACCGTGTTCGCCGGCCTGAGCGCCGACGTCACCGTCGTCGCCGACAGCGTCGACGACGCCCTGCTCGTGCCGACCACCGCGGTGCGCGGCGACTACGCGACCGGCCTCGTCTACGTCGTGGATGCGCCGGGCGGCGAGCCGCAGGAGGTCGCGGTCGAGCTCGGCATCACCGACGGCATGTCGGTCGAGATCACCTCGGGCCTCGAGGAGGGCGCGATCGTGCTCGAGTACGTGCCGAGCGAAGTCCCGATGTACAGCGACGACATGAGCGGCATCTACTAATGCCCGCACCGGTGCTCGAAGTGCGGGGCGTCACCCGCGAAGTCCAACTGCCCACGGGCCAAATGCTCCGCATCCTGCGCGGCGTCAACCTCGAGGTGCTGCCCGGCGAGCGCGTCGCCGTGCTCGGCCGCTCCGGCGCCGGCAAGACCACGCTGCTCAACCTGCTCGGGCTCATCGACCAGCCGACCAGCGGCGAGGTGCTCTTCCGCGGCCAGGATGCGTCGGGCCTGTCGGCGACGAAACTCGCGCGGCTGCGCGGCAGGTCGGTCGGCTTCGTGTTTCAGCAGTTCAACCCGCTCGACAATCGCACGGCCATCGAGAACGTCATGATGCCGCTGTTCTACGGCGCGGCTTGGCAGTTCTGGCGGCGCCGCGAACTCGCCCTCGCCGCGCTCGAGAAGGTGGGCCTCGCCCACCGCGCCGATCAGCTCCCCCGCCAACTCTCGGGCGGCGAGCAGCAGCGCGTTGCAATCGCCCGCGCCATGGTGCGCGAGCCCGCCGTGCTGCTCGCCGACGAGCCCACGGGCGCGCTCGACGTCGGCACCGGCCACGACATCATGGCGACGCTCTCGCAGCTCGGCGACTCGACCGGCGCCGCGCTCATCACGATCACGCACGACCTCGCGGTCGCGGCGCTCGCCGAGCGCATCCTCGTGCTCCAGGACGGCGTGCTGCACGAGCGCACGATCGAGCAGGCCGAACGGATGCTCGTCGAGCAGGTCCGCGAACAGCACGAGATGGCGAGCGCATGACGAAACCCCAGCGTGACAACACCCCGGGCGACGGCGCGACGAACGTCGTCGCGACCCTCGTCGATGCCTGGCACGAGCTGCGCGTCAATCGCCTGCGCATCCTGCTCGCCCTCATCGGCATCGCCGTCGCGGTGATCGGCCTCACCGGCGCCCTCGGCGTCGGCCAGCTGCTCACCGACCTGCGGACCGAAACCGCCGAGCGTTCGGGCGGCCGCACCGCGAACGTGGTCGCCGAGGGCCAGACGACCCCCGCGGTCGTCGACCGCCTGAGCCGCCTGCCCGACGACTTCGGCGTGACCAAGCACGCGCTATCGGCTTCGACCGAGGCGACGGTGTGGACGCCCACCGCGCAGATCCCCGTCGCACTCACCGCGGTCGAGCCCGACTACGGCGAGATTTACCGCACGGTCGTCGAGCAGGGCCGGTTCCTCGAAGAGTCCGACGCCGACCTCCTCGCCCCCGCGCTCGTCGTCAACGACAAGCTCTGGCAGGCCCTCGGCAGCCCCGACCTCGCGACGCAGCCGCGCGTCGAGTTCGTTGGCGGTGGCAGCAGCCAGGCGTTCACGCTCGTCGGGGTCGCGCCCAACACAAGCGAATTCGACTCGCCGATCGCCTGGATGCTCTACGACCAGCTCTCACTCGTGCCCGGCACGAGCCAGGCACAGGGCTCGACGACCCTGTCGATGTGGGTGCCCGAGGAGATCTCCGATCGGCTTGCGGCACAGCTCAACGAACAGCTCGCCTCGAGCGGCATCATGGTCTACCGCGGCGACTGGGCCGCCCAGATGGGCGACTCGACCGAGTTCATCCAGTGGTTCGTCATCGGTGCGGCCGTTGGCATGTTCCTGCTCGGTGCGCTCGGCCTCGTGAACATCAACCTCGTCACAATGCAGCATCGCGTGCGCGAGATCGGTATTCGCCGCAGCTACGGCGCAACGTCGGCGCGCATCTTCTTCGGGGTGCTGCTCGAGTCGATGGTCGCGACGTTCCTCGCGGGTGTCGTCGGCGTCGTGCTCACGGTGGCGATCCTGCAGAGCTCGTGGTTGCAGGGCATGCTGCAGTCGGCGGGCCTCTACGAGCCTCGACCGTTCCCGATCTCGGCGGTGCTCATCGGCCTCGGCGCAGCGACCCTGGTCGGCGCCCTCGCGGGCGCGCTGCCCGCGCTCAAGGCGACGCGCGTGCAGATCGTCGACGCGATCCGCTACTGACGCAGCGCCACTCGCGCCGCTCCTGAAGCCTCGCTAGAGCTTCTCGAGCGGCGCGACCTTGATGAGCAGCTTCTTGCGGCCGACCTCGTCGAAATCGACCTCGGCGACGCGCTTCGACCCCGTGCCGAGCACGGCACGAACGGTGCCGTCGCCGAAGTCGGTGTGCTTGACGCGGTCGCCGTGCGCGAGCTCGAGGTCGGCGTTGTCTTTCATCGCGCCAGTGACGGTGTTGTCGAAGCTGCGCTTGCCGCGCCGCGGGTTGAAGGGCTCCTTGAGCCCCCGCGCACCCTCGAGCACATTGCTCGTGCGCACCTCGCCGAAGCGGCGCTCTCCCCCGCCCCAGCCCGACGAGCCGGTGGGGCGCAGCGTCGGCCGCGACATGACGTCCTGCGGCGACTGCCGCCACGCGATGAGCGACGCGGGAATCTCGTCGAGGAACCGGCTCGGCATCGCGGTCGACGCCTCGCCGTACTGCGTGCGCGACACGGCGAGTGAGAGGTGCAGCACCTGGCGAGCCCGGGTGATGCCCACATAGAACAGGCGCCGTTCTTCGGCGAGCCCGCCCGGCTCATCCGCGCTCATGCGGTGCGGCAGGAGCTCTTCCTCGACGCCGGTAAGGAACACGGCCTCGTACTCGAGCCCCTTCGCGGTGTGCAGCGTCATGAGCGACACGGCGCCCGACTCGTCATCGATGTCGTCGGCGGCCGCGACGAGGGCGACCTCGGTGAGCAGGTCGACGAGGTTGCCGTCGGGGTGCTGCTTGTCGAACTCCTTCGCGACGTTGATGAACTCCTCGACGTTTTCGGCGCGCGCGTCGTCCTGCGGGTTGCCCGTCGCGCGCAGCGCGTCGATGTAGCCGGTCTGTTCGATGATCGTCTCGAGCATCTTCGACACGAGTACGGGGCCGGTCGGCCGCTGCGGGTCGATCGAGGCCTCGGCGTGGTCGAGAATCTGCGCGAGCTCGGCGATCTTGCCGCGCAGCTTTGGCCCCACCCCGAGGTCGTCGGCCCGGCGCAGCGCCTCGCGGAACGTGATGTCGTGCTCGTTCGCGAAGTTCGAGATCGCGGTGACCGTCGCCGGCCCGATGCCGCGCTTCGGCGCATTGATGATGCGGCGCAGCGAGAGCTCGTCGTTCGGGTTCGCGACGCTGAGGAGGTACGCGAGGATGTCCTTGACCTCGGCACGTTCGTAGAACTTCGTGCCCCCGATGAGGCGGTATGGCACGGCCGAGCGAATCAGGATTTCTTCGAGCGCACGCGTCTGCGCGTTAGTGCGGTAGAACACCGCGATGTCGTTGAAGTTCGTGCCCGAGTCGTGCAGCTTATGAATCTCGTCGGCGACGAACTGCGCCTCATCGTGCGCCGAGAAGCCCGCGAAGCCGACGATCTGCTTGCCCGCTCCTTCGGCCGTCCAGAGGCTCTTCTCGCGGCGGTCGAAGTTGTTGCCGATCACCGCGTTCGCGGCGTCGAGGATGTTCTGGGTCGAGCGGTAGTTCTGCTCGAGCAGGATCGTTTCGGCGCCCGGGAAGTCGTGCTCGAACTCGGTGATGTTGCGAATGTCGGCGCCGCGGAACGCGTAAATCGACTGGTCGGAGTCGCCTACGACTGTGAGGGATGCGGGCGGAATCGAGCCGTCGGCGGCGAGCTCGATGCGGGTGTCGGCGGGCACATGCTGCGCCGGCGTCGCGTGCGTCAGCTCGCGGATGAGCGCGTACTGCGCGTGGTTGGTGTCTTGGTACTCGTCGACGAGCACGTGGCGGAAGCGGCGGCGGTAGAGTGCGGCGATGTCAGGGAACGCGCGGAACAGCCAGACCGTCTGGGTAATGAGGTCATCGAAGTCGAACGCGCGGTTGCGTTCGAGCTCGCGCTGGTATTGCCGGTAGATCTCGAGCACGAGCTGGTCGCGCGGGTTCGATGCGTCGACCTTCCGTGCGAAGCCGTCGGGGTCGATGAGCTCGTTCTTCAGCGCCGAGATGCGGTTGAGCGCGTGCGAGGGCGTCACGCCGAGCGACTCGGCCTCGAGCGCCTTGACGATGCGCTTCACGAGCGCCTTCGAGTCGGCCGAGTCGTAGATGGTGAAGCCCTGCGGGTAGCCGAACTTCTCGGCCTCGCGGCGCAGAATGCGCACGCACGCCGAGTGGAACGTCGAGATCCACATGCCCTGCACCGTCTCGCCGAGCAGGTGCCCGACGCGCTCGCGCATCTCGGCCGCGGCCTTGTTCGTGAACGTGATCGCGAGAATCTGGCTCGGCCACGCCTCGCGTGTCGCGATGAGCCCGGCGATGCGGTGCGTCAGCACGCGCGTCTTGCCCGACCCCGCACCCGCAATGATGAGCAGCGCGTCGCCGCGATACTCGACGGCAGCGCGCTGCGGCGGGTTCAGGCCGTCCACGAGGTCGGCAGGAATGGGGTCATACGACAGATAGGTCATGGCCAATCCATCCTAGGCGGCGCCCCCGACACCGGCCCCGTTCATCCACACGCCGGCAGGTACCCCGGCCTCGTGCTTCAGGCGGCCGAAACCTCGCCCGCGACCGGCGCATCCTCGCCGAGCTGCGACTCGCCGCTGAGCGCAGCGCGGCAGGCCCCCGGGTCGTCGGCGAACACGGCGTCGACTCCGGTCGCGGCCAGCGCGCGCCAGTAGTCGAAGGGTCGTCCCGCGAACTCCGGCGGCACGAACGGCGCCTCGGCACGCAGCGTGTAGGTGAATACCTCGAGGCCGCGAGCGTGCGCGCGGTCGACGAGGTCGGTGTCAAGCAGCGTCGTGCGCACCGAGATGCCGTCGTAGCGGTAGGCGGCGTCGTCGAGGCCCTCGTCGGTGCACCGCTCAGGCCCCTCCTCGCCCGAGCCCGGCCGCAGCCACGGCTCGTCCTCGACGAGCACGACGAGGCGCGCATCGAGCTCGCGCACGAGGGCCGAGCCGCAGAGGCGGTCGAGCGCCGACACCTCGAAGCTCTCGATGCGCGCGCCCTGCAGGCAGCGCGCCGAGCGCACGGGCTCAAGCTCGCGCACGAGCAGCTCCTCGAAGCGGAAGCCGCGCGCGCGCATCCAGGCATCCCACTTCAGCTCGAGCACGAGCGTGCAATCGCGCCCGCGAGCGGTCGCCGCCTCGTCGATGAGCAGCACAAGGTCGCGCAGGCGCAACAGCCCCTGCTCGCCCGAGTGGGCGGCGGATGCGGGGCGCAGCTCGGGCAGGCGCTCGACGGCGCGCAGAGTCTGCAGCTGAGCCCACGTGAAGTCTTCGGCGTACCAGCCGGCCGCCGCGTCGCGCGTCGCCTCGCGCCGCAGCGCGGCGAACTCCGGATGCTCGGCGACGTCGGTCGTGTCGTCGAGCAGCGGCTCGTGGCGCACCACCAGCACGCCGTCGGCCGAGGGCACGAGGTCGGGCTCCACCGCATCGGCACCCTGCGAGATCGCCAGGGCGTAGCTGGCGGCGGTGTGTTCGGGGAGGTATGCGGGAGCCCCGCGGTGGCCGATGAGCCACGGCATGCGCTGTGCCATAGCGACCAGCATGCGCCCCATTGGTGAATTTCCGGAAACACCACGCCCCCGCAGCGCTGGCGCGCGACGGGGGCGTGATGTTTCGAGCGGAACTAGTCGTTGCCGCGGAAGATCGCGATAAGTCGCAGGATCTCGATGTAGATGAACACGACGGTCGAGATGAGCGAGTAGGCGGCGACCCAGCCGTACTTGCGCGGGGCACCCGACTTCACGCCGTTCTGGATGAACTCGAAGTCCATGATGAGCATGTAGGCGCCCATGAGCACCGCGAGGATGCCGACGATGACGCCGAGCGGGATGCCGAAGATCTCGACGCTCGTGCGCAGACCCCAGGGGTCGCTCACGACGCCGGTGACCTGCAGGATGAAGTTCACGAGCGAGAACGCCGCGTAGGAGATCATCACGATCATCACGAACTTCGTGAGCTTCGGCGAGGTGCGAACCTTGCCCGAGCTGAACAGGGCGAGGGTCACGCCGATGACGACGAGGGTCGCGAGCGTGGCCTGCAGCACGATGCCCGGGTAGACCTGTTCGAGGATCGACGAGAAGCCACCGACGACGAGGCCTTCGGCGATCGTGAAGATCGTCGTGAGCACGGGCGACGGCTCGCGACGGAAGGTCATCACGAGCGCGAGCACAAACGCGCCGATGCTCCCCGCGACGGTAAGGCCGTAGCCGACGGCCGGTGCCGCGAGCACGCTAAACCAGGTGAGGGCGGCCGCAACGAGCAGCACGCCGAACATGCCAGCGGTCTTCGCGATGGTGTCTTCCATCGTCATGCGGTCGAGCTGGTCGTTCGACGGCGACGGCATGTCGTACTGGCGGTTCAGCTGCTCGGGGCTTGGCGCCGGCTGCTGGAATTGGGGCTGCTGGCCGTACGCCTGCTGCTGCCCATAGGCCTGCTGGTAGCCCTGAGCCTGCTGCTGGCCGTACTGCTGCTGCTGGCCGTACTGCTGCTGCTGGCCGTACTGCTGACCAGTCTGGGGGTTGCCGTACGCCTGGTTAAACTGCGCCTGTGCATTCTGGGCTACGCCCGAGTGCTGGTTTCGTCGCTGGTATTCGCCATTGAAGTACGGGTTCCGCTGAAGTGCAGAGCTCGACATCAGTTCTCCTCTAAGTAGTGCGCTTCAGGCAAGTCTACGGACTACTCTCGCCGCGCACCGGGATTTTTCCCCAGACTTTGCCGCTACATCTCAGTGTTCGCTGCGGGCGTGCGGTGGCGCCGACGGATGAGTTGCCACACGAGCCGGGGCACGAGCAGGAACACCGCGAGGGTGATCGTCGCGACGATGATGAAGGCGGGCGCGGCGGTGTCGCCGAAGAGGATGCGCAGGGCAAGTCCGCTCGACACGGTCACGGCCCAGATGAGCACGCCGGCCGGCCACACCCTCGAGTGGTCGCGGTCGGTCAGCCGAACAATGACCCAGCTCAGCAGCAGCGCCGCGAGGAACGGCCACGCGGTGCCGAGGATGTCGAGTACGCCGAGCGCCTCGCCATGTGACGAGCGACCGATCGCGGCGAAGGCAATCACGAGCACGGCGTCGGTGAGCACGAAGGGATAAATCGGTGGGCGAGTGGGGGCGTCGGACATGCCTCCAAGGCTAGCGCGCCGAGCCCGCACGCCGGCTGGCTCGACGCATCCGCGCCCTCACTACGAATGAACTGCACAACACACGTCGATTTCTTGTGCTCGTTACCCGTGCGTTACCGAGAGGGCACGCGATCGCGGTTTTCGATACCTAACTTTTCTTCAGTCAGCTCTTAGGGACACCTTACAAATCGTCGAAAGGACGACATGAAGACTCGCAACTTCGTGAAGTCGCTCTCGGTCTGCGGCACCGCCGCAGCCGTCGCGCTCGGAAGCTTCGCATTCGCAACGCCCGCATCCGCCGCCACCGCGGCAGATGGCCCGAAGAACGTCATCCTCCTCATCGGTGACGGCATGGGGTACAACCACCTCGACAACATGAACGCCTACGAGAACAACGAGGTCTACTGGCAGGTTGACCGCGGCGGCGACAACAAGGTGAAGCCGTGGGGTGGCAACTCGACCCCGACCGAGGGTTTCCAGTCGTGGGAGCACACCTCGATGGAGACCGCCTGGTACGAGCAGACCCCCTACGACTCGTTCACCGCCTGGAACGACTTCGAGTCGTCGAAGGAGAACCCGACCGACTCGGCCGCCGCGGGCACCGCGATGGCCACCGGTCACAAGACCTACAACGCCGGCATCGGCGTTGACTACGAGGGCAACGTCGTCGAGAACGTGTCGGAGCGCGCGGACGCGCTCGACAAGTCGGCCGGTGTCGTCAGCTCGGTGCCGTTCTCGCACGCCACCCCGGCGGCGTTCTCGGCGCACAACGCGAACCGCAACGACTACCACGGCATCGCTGCGGACCAGATCTCGAACGGCTACATGGACGTCGTGATGGGTGCCGGCCACCCGTACTACAACGACGATAACGAGCAGCAGGCCACCGGCGACTTCAGCTACATCTCGGAGGAGTCGTACAACCAGCTCGCCGCCGGCGAGACCGACTTCACCTTCGTTGAGGACGACGCTGACTTCGAGGCGCTCACCACCGGTGAGACCCCCGAGACCGTCTTCGGCCTCGCACAGGTCGGGTCGACCCTCCAGCAGGGCCGTAGCGACGAGGCCGCCTACAACGACGTCGTCTCGCTCTCGACGATGACCGAAGGTGCGCTCAACGTGCTCGACAACAACGAAAACGGTTTCTTCCTCATGGTTGAGGGCGGCGCGATCGACTGGGCCGGTCACGCCAACCAGACGCAGCGCGACATCGACGAGACCGTCGACTTCTCGGCCGCCGTCGACTCGGTCGTCAACTGGGTTGAGACCAACTCAAGCTGGGACGACACCCTCGTGATCGTCACCGCCGACCACGAGACCGGCTACCTCTCGGGCGCGAACTACGTGACCGACAACGACGGCAACCAGATCCCCGTTGAGGGCTCGACCGACTACGTGCTCGGCGACTGGGGCCCCATGACGCCGAATGGCACCGGCACCCCTGCCACGCAGGACTGGTTCTCGAACAACCACACCACCATGCTCGTTCCCTACTTCGTGAAGGGCGCGTACTCGGAGGATCTCCTCGGCTTCGCCACCGGCCACGACCTCGTGCGCACGGACTACCTCTCGAACGTCGACATGGCCAGCTGGCTGCTCGACACCGCGTGGGTTGCCTCGGAGCAGACCCCGGAGCCGACCCCGACCACGGAGCCGGAGCCGACCACCGACCCCGAGCCCACCACCGAACCGACCGCGACCGCTGAGGCCACCGCGACCGCGACGACCGACCCCACCGCTTCGGCGACGTCGACCGACGCTCCCGCCGCAGGCAACCAGGGCGACTCGACCGAGGCTGACGGCGGCTCGCTCGCCACGACCGGTGCCGACGCGTTCGGCCCGATCGCGATCGCCGCTGCCGTGCTGCTCGTCGCCGGCGCCGCGTTCATGATCATCCGCCGCCGCGGCCAGGGCGAGGACGCGTAACGCGCCTCCCCCGCGGAAAACGGCCGTGGGGCCCCCCCCAAGCGCCGGGGCCCGCCCGCGGTAGGTAAAGGGGGGGGCCA
>NZ_JASCYH010000004.1:0-103612 GCF_030011715.1 Gulosibacter sediminis
GCGCCGAAGAGTCGGTGCCGCGCGCGAAGGGGGATCGAGAGTTGCTCACGGCTAGTGCTTAGTGCCAGAGCACCGCGATGGCGATGTTTGCAAAGGTAAGCGCGCCGGCGGTCCACATGACGCCCGACGGCACCGGGTTCTTCTTGCGATTAAGCATGAGCAGCACCATGATCACGATGAGGAACAGCAGCTTCACCGTGAGCTTGATGCGGATGTCCATCGTCACGTCGTAGAGCGCCTCGTTGAGGCCGAACATGATGAGGCCCGTGAGTAGCGCAAGCCAGCCCGAGTGCAGCATGCCCGCGGGAATCGTGGCCTCGCCCTTGCCGATGGCCTTGATCTGCAGGAACCACCCGCCGAAGAGTCCCGCAACACCCACGAGGTGGAAGACGAGCAGGATGTCCTTAAGAATTTCCATGTCGCTATTCTACGAGTTGTCGAGCTGTTGGCGAGCGGCGAAAACCGTGGCCGATCAGGCGTCTTGTTCGTCCTCGATTGGGAGGTCGAGGTGGAGGAGGTGGCCCATTCGCTCGGCCTTTGTGCGCAGGTAGTGGTCGTTGACGGCGTTGCGGCCGACCTCGAGCGGCACGCGCTCGGCGACCTCGATGCCGTGCTCGGTGAGCGCGGCCTGCTTGAGCGGGTTGTTCGTGAGCAGCCGCACCCGCGTGATGGCGAGATCGCGCAGGATCGCGGCGGCGGCCGTGTAGTCGCGGGCGTCGGCAGGCAGGCCGAGGGCGAGATTCGCGTCGACGGTGTCGAGCCCCTCCCCCTGCAGGTGGTAGGCGCGGAGCTTGTTGACGAGGCCGATGCCGCGCCCCTCCTGCCCGCGCAGGTAGAGCACGACGCCGCCGTGCTCGGCCACAACATCCATCGCCGTGCGCAGCTGCGGGCCGCACTCGCACTTCATGGAACCGAAGGCCTCACCCGTGAGGCATTCCGAGTGCAGGCGCACGAGCGGCACATCGTCGCCCGGCACGTCGCCGATCAGGGCGAGGTGGTCGTCGCCGGTCTCGACATCGTGATACGCCCGAACGCGGAACGTACCGTGCACGGTGGGGAGGTGGGTCTCGACCTCGAAGTGAATATCGTCACTCACTTGCGGGTCACCAGATGCTCGACGCCGCGTGCGCGGTAGCCGATGCCCCACGCCGCGACGCGCCAGAACGCCTCGAGAATGATGTTGCTCGACATCTTCGAGGCGCCGTGGATGCGCTCAACGAAGGTGATCGGTACCTCGACGACGGGGAGACCCTTGCGCTCGTACATCCACGCCATCTCGATCTGGAAGCAGTAACCGGCGGCGCCGATGTTGCTCAGGTCGAAGGTCTTCAGTGTCGCGGCGCGGTAGCCGCGGAATCCTGCGGTGATGTCGTTGATGCGCGACTTGAGCCAGACCTTGCAGTAGATCGACGCGCCCCGCGAGAGCAGCTGGCGCAGCAGCGGCCAGTTCTCGGTAGCGCCGCCCGGCACCCAGCGCGAGCCGATCGCGAGCTCGGCGCCCGCATCCAGCTGCTCGATGAGCTCGGGCAGCTTCGCCGCCGGGTGTGAGCCGTCGGCGTCGAACTCGAACAGGTACTCGTAGCCGCGTTCCTGGCCCCAATCGAAACCCTGCAGGTACGCCGTTGCGAGGCCCAGCTTGCCGCTGCGGTGCAGCACGTGCACGCGGGTATCGCTCGCGGCCATCTGGTCGGCGATGTCGCCGGTGCCGTCGGGCGAGGCATCGTCGACGATGAGCAGGTCGATGCGGGGCGAGGCCCCGAGCACGCGCTCGGCGATCTCGGCGATGTTTTCGCACTCGTTGTAGGTGGGAATCACCACGAGCACATCGCCCCGCGTGGTCGTCGCCTCGGGCAAAGCGTGACGCGGGCCGTCGGTTTGGGATGCCATGGGCAAGTCGTCCTTCGTCGTTCGGCGCGGCCTAGAGGTCGGCACGCGTCGGGAAACCAATGCGCTCGTGCACGAGGTCGAGCGTCGCCGCCGCGCGCTCACGGGCGCGGTCGGCCCCCGAGCGAAGCAGGCGCGTGAGCTCGCCCCGGTCGTCGAGCAGCTCGGCCGTGCGAGTACGGATGGGTGTGAAGGTCGCGTCGACGACCTCGGCGAGGCCCTTCTTCAGGTCGCCGTAGCCGCGGCCCGCGTACTCGTTCGCGACGTCATCGAGCTCGCGGCCCGACAGCACCGCGAAGATCGTGAGCAGGTTCGAGACACCGGGCTTCGCCTCGGGGTCGTAGCGAATCTCGCCGTCGGCGTCGGTGACCGCGCGCATGACCTTCTTCGTCGTCACCTTCGCGTCGTCGAGGATCGACAGCAGGCCAGCCTCGCTCGGCGCCGACTTCGACATCTTCGCCGTCGGGTCTTGCAGGTCGTAGACCTTCGCGTTCGCCTTCGGAATGAAGCCCTCGGGAATCGTGAACGTCTCGCCGAAGCGCGAGTTGAAGCGCTCGGCGAGGTTACGGGTGAGCTCGATGTGCTGCTTCTGGTCGACGCCGACCGGCACCTGCTGCGTCTGGTAGAGCAGGATGTCGGCGGCCATGAGCACGGGGTAGGTGAACAGGCCCACCGTGGTCTTGTCGCTGCCGTAGCGCTGCGACTTGTCCTTGAACTGCGTCATGCGGCTCGCCTCGCCGAAGCCCGTCATGCAGCCGAGGATCCACGCGAGCTGCGCGTGCTCGGGCACGTCGGACTGCACGTAGAGGATCGACTTCTCGGGGTCGATGCCGGCCGCGATGTACTGCGCCGCGGTCGAGAGCGTGCGGGTGCGCAACTGCTCCGGGTCGATGCCCGAGGTGATCGCGTGCTGGTTCACCACGCAGAAGATCGCGTCGTACTCGTTCTGCAGCTTCACCCAGTTGGTGAGCGCGCCGACGTAGTTACCGAGGTGGAGCGAGTCGGCCGACGGCTGCATCCCGGAGTAGAGCACGGGCTGCGAGGTGGCAGGCTGAGTCATGAAGTTCTTGGTCCTTTCGAGCGCATCTGGCGATCGGCACCGCGTGGGGAGCAGGCCAGCTGCGCGAACGCGAGCGCGCTAGATGGCGTAATCGACGACGACGGGTGCGTGATCTGACCATCTCTGATCGTAGGCCGCCGCGCGGTCTACTGCGTAATTCTCCACAGTGGCGGCCAACTTCGGGGTGGCCGCCTGGTAGTCGATGCGCCAGCCGGAGTCGTTGTCGAAGGCCTGCCCGCGATTCGACCACCACGTGTAGGGGCCGGGCACCTCGCCCGCGAACGTGCGGCCGACGTCGACGTAGCCGAGGCCGGCGCCGACCGAGCCATCGACGCCCGTGACGTCCTCGCCCGTCGCCCCGAACATCCGGCTCAGGTAGCCGCGCTCGCGGGGGAGGAAGCCGGCGCGCTTGACGTTGCCCTTCCAGTTCTTAATGTCGAGCTCGGTGTGGCCGATGTTGAAATCACCCGTGACGACGACGAAGTCGCGCTCGGACGCGAGCTCGCTCATCCGCTCGGCCTGCGCCTCGAGGAAGCCCCACTTCGCCTGCTGCTTCGGGGTGTCGGCCTCGCCGGAGTGGGTGTAGCAGCTCACGACCGTGACGACGTGCTCGCCGTGCTGCACGTCGACCTCGAGCCAGCGGCCTGCCGAGTCGACGGCGTCGTCGCCGAGCTCGCGGCGCACGTCGACGGGCGCGTTGCGCGTGAGCACGGCAACGCCCGCGCGACCCTTCTGATTGCTCTCGTCGAGCGTGACGTGCCAGTGCGACGGGATAAGCGGCTGCGCCTGGTCGAGGGAGGCGCGCACCTCCTGCATCGTGAGGACGTCGGGCGTGCGTTCGGCGACCCAGTCGGCCATGCCCTTGCGGGCGGCGGCGCGGATTCCGTTCACGTTGACGGTGGCGATGCGAAGCGACATGCCCGCCATCCTATCGGCGCAGGGTGATGTCGTCCTCGTCGATGCCCTCGCGCTCGGCCTCCGCCTCGAGCGGGTCGTAGCCCATCCGCAGGGCCCGGATCTCGTTCTCTACCTCGACCTGCTCGTAGATGACCTGCTCGTAGCGGCGGCGCACCTTGCGGCGGCGCCAACGGGGGAGCTGCTCCATTTCGTGCTCGAGGCGCAGACGCGTGGTCGCGAGGCGGTCGCGGTGCGCCTCGAGCTCGGCCTCGTGCGTGACACGCTCCGCCTCCTCCAGCGTGAGGAGGCGCGGGGCCTGGCCTAGATCGTCCATCGTGACCTTAACCCAGGCCGCGGTGATGAGGAGCACCATGCAGAGGAAGTTGAAGAAGATGAGCACACCGAGGATTGTCGCGTAGGTCGCGATGAGCGGGTTCGAGGTCGCACCCCCGAGCAGCGCGCTACCGAGGTAGGTGAGGATGCCGATCGCAATGCCGCCGATGAGCGAGCCCGACCACAGTGTCTTGCCGGGGACGCGGATCTGCGCGAGCACTCGGAGCATACCGGCGACGACGGTGGTGTAGACCGCGAGCGTCACCGCCATACCGGCGAGCTGGATCAGGATGCCCGTGACGATGCCGAGGTCGAATCCCAGCACATCCCGCAGCAACCAGTTTGCGGCACCGCTACCGGCGGCGACGACACCGACGGCGAGGATGAGTATGAGGCCGCCGGCAACCATGAGGCCGAGGTCGATGAGGCGGGTGACCGCCATATTGCGCTCGGGCGCGGCGGGGAGATCGAACATCGCGCGGATCGCGAGGCGCGAGCCGTTGAGGAAGTTCATCGCCGTCCACAGCGTCGAGGCGAGGGCGATGATACCGGCGATGGTGAAGGAGCTGCCGGTGTCGAGCTCGAGGAGCTTGTCGGCCTTCACCACGCCGCCGTCGCCGGTGTCGATGAGGCCCGGCGCCATGTCGGCGAGCGAGCCGATGAGCGAGCCCAGCAGCTCCTCATTGTTGCCGAGCACGAGGCCGATCACCGAGAAGAAGACGAGGAGGGCCGCGAAGACCGAGAAGAGGGCCTGGTAGGCCATGCCGCTCGCGAGGGTGCCGCCGCGGCGCTCCGACCATTGCTTGATCGCGCGCATCGGGCGGGTCGCCTGCACCCACTTGACAAAGGCCTGGATGCGGTCGGCGAACGTCGCGTCGTCGGGGAGCTTCGGGAACGGCGGGAAGATGGTGACGCGGGCCATCGAGAGCTCGGTGGGCGCGTGGGTGGACGACTGCTTCGCCGTCGAGTGAGCGGCGGCAGCGTCGGGGCTAGACTTGGTCGACTTTGCTGAGGTCACACAGACACCTTACGCGGCGCGCCACTACGCTGACCTAATGCGCTCTGCCCGGAGCGCACGAACCGAGCCGAAAGGTTTGCACGATGGAGCTTCACGGTTTCGGAGTCGGGACTCGAATTGCGATCGGCAATGCCGTGCGCATGCCCGACCCACTGCCCATCCCCGAGGACGTCGCGTTCCGTGGCGACGTTGCTGCCGAGCAGGAGCGCGCGAAGGCCGCAATCAAGCTGACCCAGAGTCAGATCGCGTCGCGTGCGAGCGAAGCCGAGGGCTCGCTCAAGGAGGTGCTCGAGGCGCAGTCGATGATGGCCGCCGACCCCGCAATCGAGGGCCTCGTGACCGGGGCGATCGAGGCCGGCAAGACCGCCGAGCGCGCAGTCTACGAGTCGTTCCAGCAGTTCGCCGACACGCTCAAGGCGATGGGCGGCTACATGGCCGAGCGCGCGACCGACCTCGACGACGTGTCGCAGCGCATCCGGGCTCAGCTCGCGGGCGTGCCCGCGCCCGAGGTGCCGCAGCGCGACGAGCCGTTCATCCTCGTCGCCGTCGACCTCGCGCCCGCCGACACCGGCAAGCTCGACCTCGACAAGGTGCTCGCGTTCGTGACCCGCGACGGCTCGCCGAAGGCGCACACCGGCATCATCGCCGCCGAGAAGGGCCTGCCCGCGGTCGTCGCCGCGGCCGGTGCCGACGACATTCCCGACGGCGCCCTGCTCGTCGTCGATGCCGCGACGGGTCAGGTCATCGTCGGCCCGACGAAGCACCAGCTCGACGAGGCCCGCGCGAAGCAGCGCGAGCAGGACGAGATCGCGGCCGCCCCGATCTCCCCGGGCGCCCTCGCCGACGGCGAGCCCGTGCAGCTGCTCGCCAACGTCGGCAAGCCGGCCGACTCGCAGCCCGCCGTCGACCTCGGGGCCGAGGGCGTGGGCCTCTTCCGCACCGAGTTCCTGTTCCTCGACCGCACCACGCCGCCGACGAAGGACGAGCAGATCGAGGTCTACACTTCGCTGATGAAGCCGTTCGCGGGCAAGAAGGTCGTCGCGCGCGTGCTCGACGCGGGTGCCGACAAGCCGCTGTCGTTCCTCAACGACGCGGCCGAGGCGAACCCCGCGCTCGGCATGCGCGGCATCCGCATCCTGCGCGAGCGCGAGAACCTGCTGCGCGACCAGCTCGCAGCCCTCGCCGAGGCGCGCGACCGCTCGGGTGTCGAGCTCTGGGTGATGGCGCCGATGGTCGCGGATGCGGCCGACAGCGAGTACTTCACCGCACTCGGCCGCGAGTTCGGGCTCGAGGTCGTCGGCTCGATGATCGAGGTGCCGTCGGCCGCGATCCTCGCCGAGCAGGTGCTGCGCACGAGCGACTTCGTGTCGATCGGTACGAACGACCTCACCCAGTACACGCTCGCCGCCGACCGCGTGCTCGGCACCGTCGCGAACTTCCAGGACCCGTGGCACCCCGCAGTGCTGCGCCTCATCGCGGAGACCGGCCGCGCCGGCGCCGCCACCGGCAAGCCGGTCGGCGTCTGCGGTGAGGCCGCGGCCGACCCGCGCCTCGCCGTCGTGCTCGTCGGCCTCGGAGTGAAGAGCCTGTCGATGGCGCCGCCCGCGCTCGCGGCCGTGCGCGTGCAGCTGCAGAAGTTCACGCAAGAGCAGGCCAACCAGGTTGCCCAGCGCGTGCTCGCTGCCGCTTCTGGAGATGAGGCTCGCGAGCTGTTCGACGCGTACGTCGCCGAGCAGGCGTAGGTAGCGCATCCGGAGAATTCCCCGGTTCGTGGGGTCGGAGTGCGGTTGGGTGCTCCGGGCCTGCGAGGCGGGGAATTCTGCGTTCTGGGCGTCCCCGTGCCCTTGATGCGGCCGTTCCATGACGGCGGAGCGTGGTTCCGCGGTGCGATTGGGGCCCTCCTTGCAGGTAGGGAGGTGCTCGACGGACTGCGACAGGGACTGCGAGTGTAGCTGCAACTGCGCCGGATTGCCGCGGAATGGCCCTAGGGTTGCGGTTTCGCCTCGGCATGACCGTATAAGCGCATGCCGAGGCAGTGACTGCAACCCGTTGGAGCTCAAGGGTTGCGTTTGCGCCTCGGGATGACCTAGGTAGCGCATCCCGTGGTGGTGGCCGCAACCCGTTGCCCGCTCGGGGAGGGCGTCCCGTAACGAGACGCGCTCCCGGGCAGGCGTACCCTGGCGAAGTGGATGCTGAGCTCGCGTCGTGGCTGCCGGTCACCCTAACGACCCTGGTGCTGCTCACGGTCGCCGCCTTCGGCGCTGGCTGGATCGACGCGGTCGTGGGCGGCGGCGGGCTGATCCAGCTGCCGGCGCTCGTCATCGGGTTGCCCCAGAACCTCCCGAGCCCCTACGTGCTCGGCACGAACAAGCTCGCGGCGTTCATGGGGACGTTCAGCGCGAGCCTCGTCTACCTCCGCCGGCTCCGCACGCAGCTCATCGTGATCCTGCCACTCGTCATCGGGGCCTACTCGGGCTCGACCGGGGGAGCGTGGTTCTCGCGGTTCCTGCCGCGCGAGATCCTCACCCCGGTCGTGCTCGTCGCGGTCGTCGGCATCGGCGTGTACATCCTCGTCAAGCCGCGCCTCGGCATCACGCACGAGCCGCGCCACGAAGGCTCCGCCATGGGCTGGCGCGCCGGCGTCATCGGCCTGTGCGTCGGCTTCTACGACGGCCTGCTCGGCCCGGGGACCGGTTCGTTCTTCGTGATCCTCATGGTCGCCGTGCTCGGCTTCGGGTTCCTCGAGGCGAGCGTCAACGCGAAGATCGCGAACGTCGTCACGAACATCGCCGCGATCGTGCTCTACGGCCTCCACGGCGAGGTCGTCTGGGTGCTCGGCCTCATCATGGGCACCGCGAACATCCTCGGCGCGGTCATCGGCGCGCGTATGGCCGTGCGCCGCGGCTCCGAGTTCGTGCGCAAGATCTTCGTCGTCGCCATCTCGATCCTCGCGCTCAAGCTTGCGTGGGACACTGTCGACATGTTCTGGCTCTAGCGACCCAGCGCCGGCCGCAGGCAGGAAAACGAAACCGGGGCGCGCATCCGAAGAAGGATGCACGCCCCGGCTTCGAGCCTCGGCTCGCCTCGGGCTACGGGCGGCCGCGCAGCACGGCCTGCTTCACCTCGGCGATGGCCTTGGTGACCTCGATGCCACGGGGGCACGCGTCGGTGCAGTTGAAGGTGGTGCGGCAGCGCCACACGCCCTCCTGGTCGTTGAGGATGTCGAGACGGGTCGCCGCAGCCTCGTCACGCGAGTCGAAGATGAAGCGGTGCGCGTTCACGATCGCGGCGGGGCCGAAGTACTGGCCGTCGGTCCAGAACACCGGGCACGAGGTCGTGCACGCGGCGCAGAGGATGCACTTGGTCGTGTCGTCGAACACGGCGCGGTCCTCGATCGACTGGATGCGCTCCTTCTCGGGCTTGTCCGAAGCCTGCAGGAAGGGCTGCACCTCCTTGAACGCCTCGAAGAAGGGGTCCATGTCGACGATGAGGTCGCGCTCGAGCGGCAGCCCCTTGATGGCCTCGACGTACACCGGCTTGGTGATGTCGAGGTCCTTGATCAGCGTCTTGCACGCGAGGCGGTTGCGGCCGTTGATGCGCATGGCGTCGGAGCCACACACACCGTGCGCACACGAGCGGCGGAACGCGAGGGTCGTGTCCTGCTCCCACTTGATCTGATGGAGGGCGTCGAGGATGCGGTTGGTCGAGTACATGTCGACGATGAACGACTGCCAGTACGGCTCCTGGTCGGTCTCCGAGCTGTAGCGACGCACGACAATCTCGACCTTGAAGGGCTTCTCCGGCTCTTCGACCTGCGGCGCGGCGGTGTCAACCTGCGATTCAGTCATTGCGATGATCTCCCTTCAAATTCCTAGTACTTGCGTTCCTGCGGCACGTAGTGCGTCATGCGCACCGGCTTCTGCCCCAGGGTGATGTGGTCGGCCGGGTCGGCCGAAGTACGGTCACCGGTGAGGTAGGCCATCGTGTGGTGCATCCAGTTTTCGTCGTCGCGCTTCGGGAAGTCGTCGCGCATGTGGCCACCGCGCGATTCCTTGCGGTTGCGCGCCGTGTAGGTGACGACCTCGGCGAGGTCGAGGAGGAAGCCGAGCTCGATGGCTTCGAGCAGTTCGGTGTTGAAGCGGTGGCCCTTGTCGTGCACGTGCACGTTGCGGTAGCGCTCGCGCAGCTGGTGGACGACCTTGGTCGCTTCCTCGAGGGTCTCTTCGGTGCGGAACACCTGGACGTTGGTGTCCATGGTCTCCTGCAGCTCCTTGCGGATCTCGGCGACCGATTCGGTGTGCTGGTCGGCGCCAGTCGCGCGGAGGTCGGCGACGAGGCCGCGCACGAAGGCATCGGGGTCGGCGGGGAGCTCGACGTAGTCGGCGGTCTTCGCGTACTTCACGGCAGAGCGGCCGGCGCGCTTACCGAACACGTTGATGTCGAGGAGCGAGTTGGTGCCGAGGCGGTTCGAGCCGTGCACCGAGACGCACGCACACTCGCCGGCCGCATAGAGGCCGGGCACGATGTCCTCGTTGTCGTTCGCGAGCACCTCGGAGTCGTTGTTCGTCGGGATGCCACCCATGGCGTAGTGCGCCGTGGGGTAGACGGGAACGGGCTCGGTCACTGGGTCGACACCGAGGTAGGTGCGGGCGAACTCGGTGATGTCGGGGAGCTTCGTCTCGAGCACCTCGGCACCGAGGTGGGTGCAGTCGAGGTAGACGTAGTCCTTGTTCGGGCCGGCACCGCGGCCGTCGAGCACTTCCTGCACCATCGAGCGGGCCACGATGTCTCGCGGCGCCAAGTCCTTAATGGTCGGGGCGTAGCGCTCCATGAAGCGCTCACCCGAGTCGTTACGCAGGATCGCACCCTCACCACGCGCACCCTCGGTGAGGAGGATACCGAGGCCGGCGAGGCCGGTCGGGTGGAACTGGAAGAACTCCATGTCTTCGAGCGGCAGGCCGTTGCGCCAGATGATGCCGACGCCGTCACCCGTGAGGGTGTGCGCGTTCGACGTGGTCTTGAAGACCTTGCCAAAGCCACCGGTCGCGAAGATGAACGACTTGCCCTGGAACACGTGCAGGTGGCCGGTCTTGAGTTCGTACGCGATGACCGCGGCGGGGCGCTTCACACCGTCGACCTCGACGAATGACACGTCGAGTGCGTAGTACTCGTTGAAGAAACGGATGTTGTGCTTGACGCAGTTCTGGTAGAGCGTCTGGAGAATCATGTGGCCGGTGCGGTCGGCGGCGTAGCAGGCGCGGCGCACGGGCGCCTTGCCGTGCTCGCGCGTGTGACCGCCGAAGCGACGCTGGTCGATCTTGCCTTCGGGCGTGCGGTTGAAGGGCAGTCCCATGTTCTCGAGGTCGAGGACGGCCTCGATGGCCTCCTTCGCAAGGATCTCGGCCGAGTCCTGGTCAACCAGGTAGTCGCCACCCTTGACGGTGTCGTAGGTGTGCCACTCCCAGTTGTCGTCCTCGACGTTCGCGAGGGCGGCAGCCATGCCACCCTGCGCCGCGCCGGTGTGCGAGCGGGTCGGGTAGAGCTTGGTGACGACGTCGATGACCGCACCGGTGCCGGCCTGCTCGGCCGCCTCGATGGCGGCGCGCATGCCCGCGCCACCGGCGCCGACGATCACGATCTCGTTGCGGTGGAAGTGGACGGTGACGCCGTCCACAACCTTGGTGGTGTCCTTCAGCTGTTCAGCAGCCATGATGTTCGAAAAGTTCCTTCGTTCTACGCGTTCGAGAGCGGGGGTTCAGCGGCGCGCTATGCGGCGCAGACCGACACCGACCCGGCGCCGTGGATGCAGGGGTTCACGCCGAAGGCGATGAGCACGATGATGCCGAGGATGATCTCGACGGCGCAGGCGATCCACAGCGTGGTGATGAGCGCCTTGCGGGGGCCCGGCTTGTAGACGTAGTCGTTCACGATGGTGCGAAGACCGTTGGTGCCATGGATCATCGCGAGCACGAGCAGGAGGCCGTCCCAGATGAGCCAGAACGAGAACTGGAACTTCTCGGCGACAACGAACTGGTAGTCAATCTGGTGCACACCGTCGCCTGCGATGAGGTTCGAGTAGAGGTGCACGAAAACGAGGATGATGAGCAGCACGCCCGAGACGCGCATGAAGACCCAGCCGGTGCGCTCGAGGTTACCGGAGCTCTTCTTGCGCTCGGAGAGCGGGGTGCGAGGGTATTCGACAGTTTCGATAGTCATGATGCGTCCCCCTTAGTGACCGAACACGTGCGACAGGTGCATGATCGCGAACGGGATCATGACGACGAACCAGATAACAATGACTCCCCAGAACATTCCGCGCTGGATGCGGGTGCCGCCGGGGAGGAAGTCGATGAGGATGATGCGCAGGCCGTTGAAGGCGTGGTAGGTGATCGCACCCACGAGACCGAGCTCGCCAATACCCATGATCGGGTTCTTGTACGCACCGATCACGGTGTTGTACACCTCGGGGCTCACCAGCAGGAGCGCGCTGTCGAGCACGTGCACCAGCAGGAAGAAGAAGATGGCGACACCGGTGATGCGGTGGAGCACCCACGACCACATGCCCTCGTTGCCCCGATAAAGGCGACCGCCAAGGGCGCTCTTTTTCGGTGCGGTGGCAGTGGCGGGGGTGCCGGTCGAGGATGATGACACGGAACTACCCTTCTCTTGATCTAGGCCGGCGGCGCTACGTCGCCCGGCGTGTGAGTGGCGCAGGGCACCACGTGACGTGATCTTGCGTTTTTGCACAACTCACACGTGATGTCAGGTTACCCCGTTTTGAGGCAACCTTCAGCGAGGAGCGCTATTAGGTGGGCCTTACTCGAGGCTGAATGCGGCAGCCGTCTTGGCCGCTCCAATCACGTCGCCGTAGTGGCCGAGCAGCTCATCGCAGATGCCCTCCCAGGAACGGTCGAGCACGCGCCGGCGGCCGGCCTCGCCCATCCGCGCCCGGAGCATCCGGTCGCCGACAAGCCGCTCGACGTAGGCGCGCATCGAATCAACGCCGCCAGAGAACGCGGGGTCGAAGAGATAGCCGTCGTCACCGTGGGTAACAAGGTCGACCGGGCCGCCAGCGAGGGGCGCGACTACGGGCAGGCCTGCGGCATGCGCCTCCTGCAGCGTCTGGCCGAAGGTCTCCTCGGTGCCGGTGTGCACGAACACGTCGAAGCTCGCGTAGGCGAGCGAGAGGTCGCGGCCGCTGCGCCGACCAAGGTAGGTGACCGGCATGCCGCGCAGGGCGGCGCGCACCGACGCGTCGCTCGGGCCCTCGCCGACGATAGCGAGGTGGATGCCGGGGATGCCGCGCAGCTGTGCGAGCCGCTCAACCTGCTTCTCGGGCGCGAGCCGGCCGACGTAGCCGACGACGACCTTGTCGGGGCCGGCGATGCTCGCGCGGAGCTCGTCGGCGTCGGGTGCGAGCCGGTGGTTCGGGTGATAGGCCTCGAGGTCGACGCCCCGGCCCCAGGTCGTCACTCGCTCGAAGCGGTTGCGCTCAAGGTCGCGAATCGAGTGCGTCGACGGCGCGAGCGTGACGTCGGCCAGCGAGTGCACGCTGCGCAGGAACATCCACGTGACCTCGCGCATCGCGCCGAGGCGGTTGCGCTCGGTATAGCCGGCGACGTCGGTCTGGAAGATCGCGACGGTCGGGATGCCGCGGCGCCGGGCAGTCGCGAGCGCGTTCCACCCGAGCATGAAGGGGGATGCGGCGTGCACGACATCGGGGTTGAAGTCGCGCAGCAGCTGGTCGACCTGGAGGCTCGGGAGGCCGACCGGGAACTCGCGGAGGTTCACCGTCGTGACTTCATGCACCGGGAAGCCTGCGTATTCGGCCGGCGCACCGGCCTTCGGGCAGATGACGATCGCCTCGTGACCCCGCAGCCGCAGGTGCTCGAGCACCTTGCGCACGCTGTTCGTGACGCCGTTCAGCGTCGGCAGGAAGCTTTCGGTGACCACTGCGACTCGCATGATGTATCGACCGTAGGAGCCGCCAGTAGCCGTGGGTTGAACCTCAGGCGAACTTCGGGACGAGATTGGGTAGCGGGGACGTATCCGCCGTGAACCTTGAGCCCTTGCGCACTACAGTCGTGCGCATGCCCAATAACTTGGACCACTTCTATGCGGTGATTCCGGCAGGTGGCGTGGGGTCTCGATTGTGGCCGCTGAGTCGTGCGGACCGCCCGAAATTCCTGCGCGACATTGCCGGCACCGGCACCTCGCTGCTTCGCTCGACCTGGGAGCGCCTCGCCCCCCTCACCGGCGACGAGCGCATCTACGTCGTGACGGGCGCTGCCCACGGCGAGGAGGTGCAGCACCAGCTGCCCGAGCTGTTGCAGCAAAACGTGATTCTCGAGACCGAGGGGCGCGACTCGAGCGCCGCCGTCGGCCTTGCCGCAGCGATCATCGAGCGTCGCCACCCCGGCGCCGTCATCGGCTCGTTCGCCGCCGACCACCTCATCTCGGCCGACACGCGCTTCCGCCGCGCGGTCGTCGAGGCCGTGCGCGCCGCGAACGAGGGGCTCATCGTGACCATCGGCATTCAACCGATCGAGCCGTCGACGGCGTTCGGCTACATCCGCGCCGGCGAACCGCTCGAGATTCTCGGCGCGCCCTCGGCCCGCCAGGTCGACGCCTTCATCGAGAAGCCGAAGGCCGCAACCGCGCGCCGCTACCTCACCTCGGGCGAGTACCTCTGGAACGCCGGGATGTTCATCGCGCGCGCGAGCCGCCTGCTCGCCGAGCTCGAAGAGAATGCCCCCGAGCTGGCCGCGGGCATTCAGGAGATCGCCGAAGCGTGGGATTCCCCCGCGCGCGACGAGGTTGTCGCCCGGGTCTGGCCGACGCTCGACAAGATCGCGATCGACTACACCGTCGCAGAGCCCGCCGCGAAGAAGGGTGGCCTCGCGGTCATCCCGGGTTTCTTTGGCTGGGACGATGTCGGGGACTTCGCCGCGGTTTCGCGCGTGCACGAGGGCGTCAGCAACTGCGACGAGGGGGTCAGCGCGATCGGCTCGCCTGACCGCGTCATTGCCTACGAGTCGAGCGGGCTCGTGATTTCGGAGACCGATCGCGTCATCGCGATCGCCGGCCTGCAAGATGTCGTGCTCATCGATACGGCGGATGCGCTGCTCGTCACGACGCGCAAGAACGCCCAGCAGGTGAAGCAGGTCGTCTCACTGATTAAGGAGTCCGAACACCCCGAGGTGTTGTAGCGACCTGACAGCCGTGCACGGCAGGCGTAGCCAAATTGTTAGGGCGCGCGACACTAGTCGCCGCGGCTGTGAGAAAAATCAACATAGACTCAACTCAAGGTGAACATTCCGCACGGCTGCGGAACTACTTGAGGAGAACCAATGGGTATGTCTCGCAAGAAGGCTGTCGGCGCGCTCAGCGTCGCGTCGATCAGTATGCTCGCGCTCGCGGCGTGTGGCGCTCCGCCCGCGGAGACCGAGTCGACCGGCGCCGCAGGGGCTGACAACAGCGACTTCCTCGCGTGCATGGTGTCGGATGAGGGTGGTTTCGACGACCGCTCGTTCAACCAACTCGCGCACGAGGGCCTCGAAATGGCCGTCGAGCAGCTTGGCATCTCGTCGGCTGAGGCACAGTCGAGCTCGCCCGACGACTTCGCGCCGAACCTTTCGGCCATGGTCGACCAGAGCTGCGACCTGATTATTCCCGTCGGCTTCAACCTCGCCGACGCGACCCAGGCGGCGGCCGACGCGAACCCCGAGACCAACTTCGCGATTGTCGACGTCGACTACCTGAGCGCCGACAACCTGCTGCAGCTCAACTACGACACCGCGCAGGCCGCGTTCCTCGCGGGCTACGCGGCCGCGGGCCAGTCCGAAAGCGGCAAGGTCGCCACCTTCGGCGGCGCCCAGATCCCCTCGGTCACCATCTTCATGGACGGCTTCGCCGACGGCGTTGACTACTACAACGAAGAGAAGGGCGCCGACGTCGAGGTGCTCGGCTGGGACGTTGAGGGCCAGAACGGTGAGTTCGTCGGCAACTTCAGCGACCAGACCAAGGCGAACCAGATCACCGAGGGCTTCCTCGCCCAGGGCGCCGACATCATCCTGCCGGTTGGTGGCCCGCTCTACCAGGGTGCCGCTGAGGCGATCCGCGCCGACGGCGACAACGCGCTGCTGCTCGGCGTTGACAGCGACCTTCGCGAGAAGGAGCCGGACTACGCAGACCTCATCTTCGTCTCGATCGAGAAGGGTCTCGACGTGACGGTCTACGAGGCGATCGAAAGCGCGGTCGAGGGTAACTTCGCCGGCGGCACCACCTACACCGGCACGCTCGAGAACGAGGGCGTTGGCATCTCGGACTTCGGCGACTTCGAGTCGGAGCTGCCGGACGGCATGCTCGACGAGCTCGACACGATCCGCCAGGGCATCATCGACGGCACGATCGAGGTCGAGTCGCCTTCGTCGCCCGCGGTCTCCGAGTAACCGTCCCCTCGCGCTGACGCGCGACCCGCATGTGATTTGAGCCCGGTCAAGCCCTGAGTAGCTCGGCCGGGCTCAAATCGCGCCGGTGGCCCGTTAGGCTTCCTGCAGAACCCCACCCGTTGGTTGGAGAAGGTCTCGTATGAAACTCGAACTCCGCGGTATTACGAAGCGCTTTGGCAACTTCACCGCAAACGACAGCATCGACCTCACTGTTGAGGAGGGGGAGATCCACGCGCTGCTCGGCGAGAACGGCGCGGGCAAGTCGACCCTGATGAACGTGCTCTACGGGCTCTACACGCCCGAAGAAGGTGAAATCCTCCTCGATGGCGAGGTCCAAAACTTCTCCGGGCCTGGCGACGCGATGCGCGCCGGCATCGGAATGGTGCACCAGCACTTCATGCTCATTCCCGTCTTCACGGTGGCCGAGAACCTCATGCTCGGCCACGAGCCCACGAAGGGCGCGGGCATCCTCGACCTCCAGGCGGCGCGCGACCGCGTGAACGAGATCTCCGAGCGCTTCGGGTTCCGCATCGACCCCGACTCGGTCGTCGAAGAGCTCTCGGTGGGGCAGCAGCAGCGCGTCGAGATCATCAAGGCCCTGTCGCAGGAAGCGAAGGTGCTCGTGCTTGACGAGCCCACCGCCGTGCTCACGCCGCAGGAGACCGACGAGCTCATGCGCATCATGGACGAGCTGCGCCAGCAGGGCACCTCGATCGTCTTCATCTCGCACAAGCTACGCGAGGTGCGCCACGTGAGCGACCGCATCACGGTCATCCGCCGCGGCAAGGTTGTCGGCACCGCCGAACCAACGGCCTCGAACGAGGAGCTCGCGACGCTCATGGTCGGCCACGACGTATCGCTAACGGTGCAGAAGGATGCGCCGAAGCTCGGCTCCGCGTCGTTCCAGGTGCGCGACCTAACCGTCTTCAGCCCGACGGGCCAGCGGCTCGTGGATGGGCTCAGCTTCGAAATCCGTGAGGGCGAGATTCTCGTCGTCGCCGGCGTGCAGGGCAACGGCCAGACGGAGCTCACCGAGGCGATCCTCGGCCTCCAGCCGAAGACCGACGGCTCGATCACGCTCAACGGCAAAGAGGTGCTCGGCCTCAGCGTCAAGCAGGCGCTCAACACCGGCATCGGCTTCGTGCCGGAGGACCGCACCGTCGACGGCATCGTCGGCGAGTTCACGATCGCCGAGAACCTGATTCTCGACGAGTTCGACCGCAAGCCGTTCTCGAAAGGCATCGCGCTCGACCTCGCCGCCATCCACGAGAACGCCGAGCAGAAGGTCGAGTCGTTCGATGTGCGCACGCCGTCGACCGAGACGGCCGTCGGCCGGCTCTCGGGCGGTAACCAGCAGAAGGTCGTGCTCGCGCGCGAACTCGGGCGACAGCTCGAGCTGTTCATCGCATCCCAGCCCACCCGCGGCCTCGACGTCGGCTCGATCGAGTTCGTGCACGACCAGATCGTGGCGACGCGCGACTCGGGCATCCCGGTGCTCATCGTGTCGACCGAGCTCGACGAGGTTGTGCAGCTCGCCGACCGAATCATGGTGATGTACGACGGCCGCTCGATGGGCATCGTCTCGGCCGACACCTCGCGCGAAACACTTGGACAGATGATGGCAGGTATTCCCCATGGCGAATGACACGAAACTCACGCCCGACGTCGACCAGCCGCCGGTCGACAAGGTGCGCACCGGCTCCACGAATGCGCTCGCCGACGAGCCCTGGCGCGGCGTCTGGCGCGACATCCTCGGCGGCTCGTTCGCCCGCTCGTTCATCGCGATCGTCATCGCCCTCTTCATTGGTCTGCTCATCGCGGTCTTCACCGACCCCGATGTACAGGGCACGCTCGGCTACGTGTTCGCCGCGCCGCAGCACTTCTTCCAGGCCGCCGGCACGCTCATCGGCGACGCCGTGCAGGCGCTCATCAACGGCGCCATCTACAACCCGAAGCGCGGGTTCCTGCCGCTGCTGACGACGCTGCAGTGGGCGACCCCGCTCATCGCCGCCGGTCTCGGCCTCGGCATCGCGTTCCGGGCCGGCCTCTTCAACATTGGTGGTCAGGGACAGCTGCTCGTTGGCGCGTTCTTCGCCGCCTACGTCGGCTCGAACTGGGCGCTGCCCCCGGTGCTCCACCTCGTCGTCACGATCATCATCGCGATCCTCGCCGCCTCGATGTGGGCCGCGATCGTCGGCTGGCTCAAGGCACAGACGGGCGCGCACGAGGTGATCCTCACGATCATGTTCAACTGGATCGCCTACTGGGGCGTCACCTATCTGCTCAAGCAGCAGCCGTTCCAGGCCGAGAACGCGCCGGGCTACTCGAAGAGCAAAGCGATTCTCGAGACCGCCCGCTTCCCCGAGATCGCGGGAGTGTTCGGCACCGGCGTCGTCGTCGTGATTCTCGCGGCCGTCGCGTACTGGTGGATCATGGATCGCTCGACAATCGGCTTCCAGATTCGTGCCGTCGGGATCAACCCGAACGCCGCGAAGACCGCCGGCATCAACGTGAAGCTCGTCACCGTACTCACAATGGCCCTCTCGGGCGGGTTCATCGGCATCGCTGCCGCGACGCAGACGCTCGAGGTGCACCCGACCGGCATCGAGCCGTCGGTGGATGCGGGCATCGGCTTCGACGCGATCACGGTCGCGCTGCTCGGTGGCAACAACCCGATCGGCATCATCTTCGCCGCGCTGCTGTTCGGTGCGCTCAAAGCCGGTGCCGTCTCGATGGAGGTCAGCGCCGGTGTCCCGAAGGACATCATCCCGGTGATCCAGGGCCTCATCGTGCTCTTCGTCGCCGCCCCGAAGTTCCTCGGCTTCCTGCCGAAGCCCACGGGCATCCAACTCGCCGACCGGCTGTCGGCTCGCAAGCAGGGTTCGGAGGCGTAACCATGACGAACGACCAGCTCACCCGCGCCGAGGCGGCCCCCGCCGGCGGCGAGACCCTCGCGCCTCGCAAACTCAAGACCCCGATCTTGCTCGCGGTCTTCTCACTCATCTCGCTGCTCGCCTTCGTGTTCACCGTTGGCGACCAGTCGACGCAGATCGACATCAGCAACCGCGGCGGCGCGATTCAGCTCGACCCGCTCGTGTTCCCGACGATGCTCACGAACGCCGTGCTCACGGTTGCGATGGTCGCGCTCACCGTCTTCGCGGTCCTGCGCTCGCTCGCGCGCCAAAAGGTGCCGATGTCGGTCACCGCCGTGTTCGCGGCGCTCTGGGCGATCGCGCTCATCATCTGGGTAGGCGCCGGCGCGAACGTGCCGCTCGCCTGGCTGCTCACCGGCACACTCGCGCTGTCGACCCCGATCGTGTTCGGTTCGATGGCGGGCCTCGTCGCCGAGCGCTCGGGCGTCGTGAACATTGCCATCGAGGGTCAGCTGCTCTCGGGCGCGTTCGCCTCGGCGCTCGTCGCGAGCCTCACGAACAACTGGATCGCCGGCCTCGTCGCCGCGATCGTCGCCGGCGTGCTCATCTCGGCCATCCTCGCGCTGTTCTCGATCACGTACTGGGTCGAGCAGGTCGTTGTCGGTGTCGTGATCAACATGATCGTGCTCGGCCTCACCGACTTCCTATACTCGGGCCTCATGTCGAGCGACCCGCAGCGCTACAACAGCCCAGACCGCTACCCGACCTGGTCCATCCCGGGCCTGAGCGAAATTCCGGTGCTCGGTCCGCTGCTGTTCTCGAACACGATCGTCGTCTACGCGCTGTTCCTGCTCGTGCCGTTCATGGTCTTCATGCTCTTCAACTCGAAGTGGGGCATCCGCACCCGCGCGGTCGGCGAGCATCCCAAGGCCGCCGACACCGTCGGCATCAACGTCAATGCGACCCGCTGGCGCAACGTGCTGCTCTCGGGTGCGATCGCCGGCTTCGGCGGCTCGTACTACACGCTCGGCCTGGTGGGCGCCTTCGGTTCCGAGGTCACGAGTGGTCAGGGGTATATCGCACTCGCGGCGCTCATCTTCGGCCGCTGGCATCCGGTGTACGCGACGCTCGCGGCGATCCTCTTCGGCTTCGCCTCGAACTTCCGCACCCTCGCCTCGCAGGTGGGCGCTGATCTGCCCACCGAGCTCATGGCGATGGTGCCCTACATCGTCACCGTGTTCGCCGTCGTCGGCTTCGTGGGTCAGTCCCGCGCGCCCGCTGCGAGCGGCACTCCCTACATCACGCAGGGCCGGTAGCTCGTGAACGACCGGATGCGCGCCGTGGTCGATATCGACTGGGAGACGCTTCGCGCCGCCGCGCGAGAGGTGCAGGCGCACGCGTACGTGCCGTACTCGAAGTTTCGGGTCGGCGCGGCCGCGCTCGTCGACGACGGTCGCATCGTCACGGGCTGCAACGTCGAGAACGCGAGCTACGGCGTGGGCCTCTGCGCCGAGTGCGGCCTCGTGTCGGAGCTCGCGCGCACCGGCGGCGGGCAGCTCATCGCCTTTACCTGCTGCGACGGCAACGGCGAGCGGCTCATGCCGTGCGGCCGGTGTCGGCAACTGCTCAACGAGTTCGCCGCACCGGGGTGTCTCTTCGACACCATCGCCGGTATCACCGACATCGAGGGCATCCTGCCCATGGCCTTCGGGCCTCGCAACCTGAACGACTTTGACGACCGAGGCGAGCCCGCCTAGTACCGACCCGGTCGCCCGCATCGAGGAGGAAAATTGGCTGAGCAGTTTGACGCGATCGAGCTCATTCGACGCAAGCGCGACGGGGGCGCCCTGAGCGGCGACGAGATTCGCTGGTTGATCGCCCGCTACACCGACGGCTTCGTCGGCGACGAGCAGATGGCGGCCATGACGATGGCGATCTTCCTCAACGGTATGGAGCGCGAGGAGATCCTCAACCTCACGAACGCGATGATCGCGTCGGGCGAGCGCCTCGACTTCTCGAAGCTGTCGAAGCCGACCACCGACAAGCACTCGACCGGTGGCGTTGGCGACAAGATCACGCTGCCGCTCATGCCACTGGTCGCCTCGTTCGGCGCGGCCGTGCCGCAGCTGTCGGGCCGCGGGCTCGGCCACACCGGTGGCACGCTCGACAAGCTCGAGTCGATTCCCGGCTGGCGCGCGGAGCTGACGAACGACGAGCTCTTCCGGCAACTCGAGGAAGTCGGCGGCGTCGTGTGTGCGGCCGGAGCCGAACTCGCGCCGGCCGACAAGAAGCTCTATGCGTTGCGCGACATCACGGGCACGGTCGAGGCGATTCCGCTCATCGCGTCGTCGATCATGTCGAAGAAGATCGCCGAGGGCACGGGCGCGCTCGTGCTCGACGTGAAGTTCGGCTCGGGCGCGTTCATGCGCGAGCGCGAGCGGGCACGCGAGCTCGCCGAGACGATGGTGCGCCTCGGCACCGATGCGGGCGTCAACGTGTCGGCGTTGCTCACCGACATGAACACGCCGCTCGGCCTCACGATCGGCAACGCGAACGAGGTGCGCGAGTCGATCGAGGTGCTCGCCGGCGGCGGCCCCGCCGACGTCGTCGAACTCACGGTCGCGCTCGCGCAGGAGATGCTCGAGCTCGCGGGTATCCGCGATGTTGACGTTGCGGCGCACCTGCGCGGTGGCCAGGCGATGGATGTCTGGCGCAAGTTTGTCGTGGCGCAGGGCGGCGACCCGGATGCGGCGGTGCCGACCCCGCGCGAGTCGCACGAGGTGCGGGCCGAGCGCGATGGCGTGGTCACCCGCCAGGATGCGTTCCAGTTCGGCCTGGCCGCGTGGCGCCTCGGTGCGGGACGCGCGCGCAAGCACGACCCGGTTGTGCACGCCGCCGGCATCGACCTCGCCGTAAAGCCCGGCGACGCGGTGCGCCGCGGCGACCTGCTGTGGACCCTCCACGCCGACGACGCGTCGCGCTTCGACCGCGCCCTCGATGCGCTCGATGGCGCGTGGGCCCTCGGCGACGCGGCACCCGAGCCCGCACCGCTCATCGTCGACCGTATCCGCTGAGTTTCGGCGTGCGAGCCGATTGCTGGTCGGGCTGGTCGGTCTAGTCGGTGTGTGTGCTGCGGTCGCGCGCCCGCCACGCGACCAGTGTCGTCCAGAGGGCGAAGGCCTCATCTGGTTGGTCGAGCTGGACACCCCAGTCGCGAAGCGCCTGCTGAACTCGGTAGCGCACGGTGTTTTCGTGCACGTGCAGGTGGGCGGCCGCACCCGCCGGCCCGCCCTGCTCGAACCAGGCGAGCATCGTGTCGCGCCGCTCACGCTGGCGCCTGCCGTCGGCCATCGTGACCGCCGGATGCTGCAGGTACGGGTACGTTGCAAACAGCTGCCCGAGATGGTCGGCGATGAGTGAGGCACGGACGTCGTCGCTACTCTTGACCGGTTGAGTGCCCTCGTGAGGCGTGCGGAGAATCGCGTCGAGTTCTTCTCGCGCGGCGACGAAGCCCACCCCTGCAGTGGTGGGGCAGGCGATGGCGGCGCGAATTTCTTGCGTGAAGGACCGTGCGGCGGCACGGATCGTGGCGGTCAGCGCATCCCTGATCCGAGACTCGGTGGCGCCCGTGACCGCGACGTAGCAGGCGCCGTTCGTGAGCGCCGCAGCGACGACCGAGAGTCGTGCCTGCAACTGTCGCTCTGCGAAGGCCTGCAGCTGTCGCTCGTCTCCTGGGCTGGCTGCCTCGCCGGCGAACCGCAGTGAAATTAGGCGCACCTCGGAGGTGGGCGCGAGCGACAGCGCAACGAGATCGCCGCTCGTCGGCGGGATCTCGAGCATCCGGCCGAGCGCGGCGTCACGACGCCGCGCCTCCGCGTCGCTCACTCGCCACGCCGCGAGCAGGTGCGCCGCGGCCGATTGCGCGCCCCGCTCGAGCGCATCGCGTTTCTCCTCGGAGAGCGGAACGTCGGTCCCGCCGTCAGGGTCGATGGCCCAGATGCTGCCGAGCTGCATGCTGCCGGCCCGCACTGCAATCGCGGCGCGGGGCAGTTCGTGCGCGTCGAACTGCGGGAACTGCACGGGGCCGTCGGTGAACTGCACCTGCCGGTACTGCTCGTGGTTGCGGATGGCATGCGGCACCTGGCGGGTACGGATGCCGACGCTGCGCGTCTCGTCGATGATTTGGTGTTCCACGGTCGAATAGGCCAGCAGCGTTCTGGCATGGTTCTCAACGGCGACTGAACCGCCGAAGACCTCCGCGATGGAATCCGCGATCGCGAAGAGGTAATCGGACTGCAGCAGCGACGCCGTGATGCTCGGTGACGTCTCGCCGATCGTGAGGTCAACGACCGCCTCGAACTCTCGCCAGGTGATGTGGTCATCGAGGCGAAGAAGCGCAACGCCACGCCCCGTCTGCGCGCACGCGGCGAGTACTTGTTGCGGTGGTTCGCCGCCCTGAATCACCACGCCCGCGGCCCCGCGCTTCGCGGCCAACTCGACGAGGCCGCGTATCGCTTGCTGCCGGAGCGCACGCCACGAAGGGACGAGCACGAGAAGCCCCTCGGCAACGCGCTCGGGGGCCGCATCGTCGTAGAACTCGACCCCAACAATGGCCGGCAGCTCCGCATCCGGGAGGAAAAGTGCCGAGGCGAGCGGTGCGGCATCTTCAAGCAGCGCGGCAACGGTCGACCCCTGTGGCGAAGAATTTGTGGATACCGACAGGCGCATTTCATAAGCCTATGGGATCCACCAAAAATTGCGGTGGTTGGCATTCGTACCGTTGCTTGCAACCAAGTTGGTCGTGCTCACAGGACGCCAACGCCAGAGCAACTTCACCGTGCGAGGAGACCACATGACCGCGAACCAATCGTCGCTCGAGCGTTTGGCGGACGTCCTGCCCCCTACCGCTGCTGCCGACGCCGACGGCGAACTGACGATTGGCGGCTGCCGGGTGAGCGACCTCGCAGCGGAATTCGGTACTCCGCTGCACATCTATGATGAGGCCTCCCTTCGACACCAGATGCGTGCGCTCGTCGACGGACTCCACCGTCGGTGGCCGAATTCGGAAGCGGTGTTCGCCTCCAAGTCGGCGCCCATTCTCGCGATCTACGCCATCGCGGCTTCCGAGGGGATGGGCATCGACGTCGCCGGACCGGGTGAACTTGAGCTTGCACTCGCGGCAGGGGTGTCGCCGGAGCTGATCCACCTGCACGGCAACGCCAAGACAGATGCGGAACTCGCTCGAGCAATCGAGGTCGGCGTCGGTGTCATCATCGTCGACAACGAGGCCGAGCTTGACCGGCTCGAGCGTCTCGTGCCTCGCGGACGCCGCCAGAAGTTGCTGTTCCGGGTCATGCCCGGCGTCGACGCGAAGACGCACGCGAACATGAACACGGGCGGCAACGACTCCAAGTTCGGCTTGCCGATCAGCGTCGTGAGCGAGCTGATTCAGCATCTCGCGGGCCACGATCGGCTCGAGGTCGCGGGCGTTCACGTGCACATCGGCTCTCAGATCCTCAGCGTCGAGCAGTTCGCGAGCGCGGTCGAAGCGTTGAAGCCGCTCGGCGGGCTCGCGGTCTACGACCTTGGTGGCGGCCTCGGTATCGCCCACCACGAGGGCGAGCAGGCACCCTCCGTGGACGACTATCTCGACACGCTGATCGGCGCCGCCGAGCGCTACTTGCCGGCCGATGCTCGGATCCTTATTGAGCCAGGACGCTCGACCGTGGCTCGGTCGGGAGTCACCGCCTACCGAACGGTGGTCACTAAGGAAACGGGTCGGACGTTCGTGGCGGTCGATGGCGGCATGGCCGACTTCGTCGAGGTGGCCCTCACCGGCCAGCGATTCTCCGCCCTGGTCGCGAACCGAGCAACCGCGGTGCCGAACTCGCGAGTCCAGCTCGTCGGGCGTCAGTGCGAGTCCGGCGATCTGCTCATCGACCAGGCCGAGCTGCCCAACCCGCGCATTGACGACGTCATTGTCATCCCCGCCACCGGCGCCTACACGTACACGATGACCAACAACTACAACGGTGCCGCACGGCCCGCGGTCGTCTTCGTCAAGGATGGCGAGGCACGGCTCGCCGTTCGCCGCGAAACCACCGACGACCTGCTCCGCCTCCACCAACCTGCGCTGGACCACGACTGGGCGACCAGCGCAGTCCCCGCCGCAACGATGTGACTCACAACACCAAGGAGAATTTGATGAAAACTCGTACGCTAATTGCTCTGATGGGCGCGTCCGTCCTGGCACTCACCGGTTGCTCCGCGTCGGAAACTCAGACCGAGCAACTCACTTCGGGTGTGGATGAAGCCGCGAAGGCGGCGGTGCCGCAGGAGATCCGCGACGCCGGGGTCATCAACGTGGCGGTCGACTACCCGTATCCGCCGTTCGAGTACCAGGACGATGCGGGTGAGATCACCGGGCTCGACATCGATTTGGCGTATGCGATTGGCGAGAAGCTCGACATTCCCGTGCAGATCAATAAGCAGCCGTTCGACTCCGTGGTCGCGAGCCTGCAAGCCAACAAGAACGACATCATCCTCTCGGGCATGAATGACACGCTGGAGCGGCAGGAAGTGCTGGACTTCGTCGAGTACCTGCACGCTGGCTTCGCGATTGCGGTGCCCGCGGGCAACCCCGAGGGGATTAGCGACGAGCTGGACCTGTGCGGACTGACGATCTCCTCGCAGAAGGCGTCGACAAGCGGCGACATCCTGCGCGACCTCAGCGAAGAATGCACGAGCGCCGGCAAGGCCGAGATTCAGATTCACGAACTCGCCACGACGAACGACGGCCAGACCGCGGTGCAGGCAGGCAACGCCGACGCGTTCATCGGCGACGCCCCGATTATGGAATACCTCGTTGCCACGGCCGGCGACGGCAGCACATTCGAACTCGTCGACTTCGCCGATGCACCGAAGGGGTTTGAGCCCGTGTATACCGGCGTTGGCGTCCTCAAGGACGAGGGTCTGACGGAAGCGCTTACGCTCGCCATGCAGTCAATCGAGGCGGATGGCACCTACGACGCGCTACTCGAGAAGCACGACCTGAAGCAGTACCGGGTCGAGAGCATCGACGTGAACCTCGCGGAGAAGTAATGAGTACCGTGACCTCTCCCACGGCACCCAATAGCTCGCCCGGCGAGCGCAGCGGACCCCGGGTCGCTGCCGATGACCTGACCATCCGGCCACTGCGACACACGTGGCGGTGGATCTCGGGTGCGGCGGTCCTGTTCCTCGTCGCGATCTTCATCCACGCGATCGCGACAAACAAGAAGCTCGACTTTGCGGCCATCGGCCAGTACCTCTTTAGCCCGAGGATCCTCTCGGGCCTCGTCCTCACCATCGTGCTGACCGTCCTCGCCATGGCCATCTCGACCGTGCTCGCGATCCTGATTGCGGCGATGCGGATGAGCAAGAACCCTGTCATGCAGGCGGTGTCGGCGGTCTACATTTGGGCATTCCGTGGAACGCCGCTGCTCGTACAGGTCGTGCTCTGGGGGTACCTCGGCCTGCTCTTTGACCGGCTTGGCATCGGCGTCCCATTCACCAGCATCATGTTTTGGTCGATGCCCACCAACCTGCTCGTGACCCCGTTTGTCGCCGGCCTGCTCGCCCTCACCCTGAACCAGGCAGCCTACTCGGCCGAGATCGTTCGCTCGGGCATGCTCTCGGTCGACTCGGGACAACGGGAGGCTGCAGCGTCGCTGGGCATGACGCCGGTGCGCACCTTCCGTCGCATTCTGCTGCCGCAGGCGATGCGGGTCATCATTCCGCCGATGGGCAACGAGTTCATCTCGATGCTGAAGAACACGTCGCTGCTCTCGGTCATTGCGGTGCTGGAGATCTACACGGTGGCGACGCAAATCTCGGCACAGAACCTCAAGCAAATTGAACTGCTGATCGTCGTGAGTCTCTGGTATCTGCTGCTCACCTCGCTGCTCGCGATTCCCCAGCACTACCTCGAGAAGTACTTCGGTCGGGGCGTTTCGGGAGCCTCTGAAAAGCGGGCGAAGACGCCGGGTACGACGGACGACGAAACAGGTGCGGCACAGGTCGCCGACGCCGGGACGAAGGAGGGCCAGCGATGAGTAGGACCGTGAATCCATGGACGCAGGCCACCGCAGTCGTCGACGACGACGCGCCGATCGTGCGGCTCGAATCCGTGCGAAAGCAATTTGGACAAAACGAGGTGTTGAAAGGCATCGACCTCACGGTCGAACGCGGCGAAGTCGTGGTGTTGCTTGGGCCGTCGGGCTCGGGAAAATCCACCCTCCTGCGCTGCATCAACCACCTCGAAACGATCGATGGCGGCCGAATTACCGTTGACGGCGAGATCATGGGCTACCGGCAGCGCGGCGACGTGCTGCATGAACTTTCCCCTGAGCGAATCGCGCGTCAGCGCAAATCGATCGGCATGGTGTTCCAACGATTCAACCTCTTCCCGCACATGACGGCGCTTGAGAACGTCATCGAGGCGCCGGCGGGCGTCCGCAAAATTCCCAGAGCGCAAGCGCGGGAGAGGGGCCGCATCCTGCTCGAGCGGGTCGGGCTCGCGGACCGCGCCAATCACTACCCGAGCCAACTTTCGGGCGGACAACAACAGCGGGTCGCGATTGCACGTTCGCTGGCGATGGATCCCGAGCTCATGCTCTTCGACGAGCCGACCTCGGCGCTGGACCCGGAACTTGTCGGTGACGTACTCGATGTGATGCGCGACCTTGCGGCGGCAGGAATGACCATGATCGTCGTCACCCACGAGATCGGGTTTGCGCGGCAGGTCGCCGATCGAGCCGTGTTCATGGACGGTGGCGTGGTGGTCGAGCAGGGGGATCCCGCCGAATTGTTCAGCAATCCGCAGCACGAACGGACGAAGGCATTCCTGAGTAACGTGCTGTAACTGCGTGGCCCGGGGTGGGTGCCTGCCCCGGGAGGCGGCGCGTTGCCACCAGTGTCAGCCCGGTTCGAGCCGAGCCCCGAACGCATGAGTGTTACGACTTGTAGAAATCTGAGCAAACCGGTCATTCAGGCTGGGTAGCATCAACGGGTGCACGATTTCGAAGACGAGGTTGGAGGTGGACTCCTGTGACACAAGACCGAGCCGCAACTCAGAGTGCGGAAGTCTGGCTAGCTGAGGGCGTGGATGCGCGCAGTCTGCCCAAGATACTGCTGCACGATCACCTCGATGGCGGGCTTCGTCCCGACACGATTCTCGACCTCGCGCAGGACGCGGGTATCGAGTTGCCGGCGGCGGGGGAGCCCGAGCTGCGTGAATGGTTCCGCGCGAACGCCGACTCCGGCTCGCTTGAACGCTACCTCGAGACCTTCGACGTCGTGCTGCGTGTGCTGCAGACGCCCGAGGCGCTGCACCGCGTCGCCCGCGAGGCGGTCGCTGATCTTGCGGCAGATGGCGTGATCTACGCCGAGCTGCGTTGGGCCCCCGAGCAGCACCTGCGCGGCGGCCTCACGCTCGACGACGTCATCGCCGCGGTCACCGCCGGCCTGCGCGAGGGCTGCGAGGCCCACGAGGGCATCGAGGTCGGCCAGCTGCTGTGCGCCATGCGCCATGCGAACGATGCCGACACGATCGCGGATGCGGCGCTCCGGCACCGCGGCGACAGCGAGTCGGGCGGCGTGCGCGGCTTCGACCTCGCGGGCCCCGAGATCGGCTTCCCACCGAGCCAGCACCGCCGCGCCCTCGAGAAGCTCGCGGGCGAGTTCATGCCGGTCACGATTCACGCGGGTGAGGCCGCGGGCCTCGAGTCGATCGCCTCCGCGCTCATCGATGGTCGCGCGCTGCGCCTCGGCCACGGGGCACGCATCGCCGACGACATCACGCTCGAGCAGCAGGACGACTCGGGCACGCGCGTCACGCTCGGCCCGATCGCGAGTTGGGTGCGCGAGCGCGGCATCGCCCTCGAGCTCGCGCCGTCGTCGAACCTGCAGACCGGTCTCGAGCTCGACAGTCCGCTGTTCGAGCACCGCACCGTCGAGACCATCACGCAGCACCCGTTCGATCTGCTCTACCAGCTCGGCTTCTCGACCACGGTGAACACTGACAACCGGCTCATGAGCGCGACCAGCGCATCCGAAGAGCTACAGCTTGTCGCCGACGCCGACGCCTTCGACCTGCGGCTCGGCGATCTCGAGCAGCTGCAACTTAACGCGGCCGAGGCGGCGTTCGCGCCGCTCGAAGACCGCGAAGACCTGGCCGAGCGCATCACCGAAGGGTACGAGCAGGAGGTGGGCGCGTGAGCGCAGACACCGCGAAGACCATCTTCACCGACCCGGGGCTCGTGCGCGCCGGCGGCAAGGCTGTCGACTGGCGGGATGCGGTGAGGCAGACCACGCGCCTGCTCGTGTCGGCGGGCTACGTTACGCGTCGCTACCCCGACAAGGTCATCGCCGTGATCGACCGGTACGGTCCCTACACCGTGATCGCGCCGGGCCTCGCGCTCGTGCACGCGCAGCCGAGCGCCGATTCGATCAAGCCGGGCGCCGCCGCCATGACGTTCCCCGATGGCGTGAACTTCGGCCACGCGCACTTCGACCCGGTCGGCCTCGTCATCGCGATCGCGACCACGAACCCGTCGGCGCACATCGAGCTCATCGCCGACATCGCATCCCAGCTCGAACACGACGGCGGCATCGTCGACCGCGCGATCCGCGCGAGCACCGACGCCGCCCTCGTGGACGCCCTCGGCGAGGTCGCCCCTTAGCTCAGCAGCGCGCGCATCGCCCCGGCGGCCGCGTCGGCGCGCTCGTTTGCCGAGGCGCGGCGCTCGCCGAGCGTTCCGTCGGTCGACACCGCGTCGATGTACACCTTGATCTTTGGCTCGGTGCCCGACGGGCGAATCATGAGCCGCGTGCCATCGTCGAGCACGAGCCGCACGATGTTCGCGGGCTGCGCATCCGTCTCGAAGTCGTGCACCTCGGCGACCGCCGCGGCGCCCACCTGCGTCGGCGGGGTCGCGCGCACCGAGGCCATGACGGCGGGCAGCTGTGCCGGGTCGTCGAAGCGCAGCGCCACCTGGCGCGACGCGAACGCGCCGAACAGCTCACCGAACTCGTCATCGAGGTCCTGCAGCGTCTTGCCCTCGGCGGACTGCGCAAACGCGAGGTCGAGCACCGCGAGGGCGGCAGAGAGGCCATCTTTGTCGCGCACGGTCTCGGCGTTGACAAGGTAGCCGAGCGCCTCCTCGTAGCCGTAGATGATGCCGTCGGCCCGCGAGATCCATTTGAATCCGGTCTGCGTCTCGGCGTAGCCGAGGCCGTAGTGCTCGGCGACCTTCGACAGTGCGGGCGACGACACGAGCGAGGTCGCGAGGGTGCCGGATGCGCCAGCCTCCGTCGCGATCTTTGCCGCGCGCCAGCCGAGCAGCTTGCCGATGTCGTTGCCGCCGAAGAGGTGCCAGCCGCCTGCACCGTCCGACTCGGCGACCGCGAGGCGATCGGCGTCGGGGTCGTGGGCGATGATGAGCTGCGCGCCGACGCGGCTCGCGGTCTCGTAGGCGAGGTCGAGCGCGCCCGGCTCCTCGGGGTTCGGGAAGTCGACGGTCGGGAACGTGCCATCGGGTTCGATCTGCTCGCGCACGACCTCGTGCGCCCCGATGCCGGCCGTCTCGAGCACTCGGCGGTAGGTGTTCCAACCGACGCCGTGCATCGCGGTATACGCGACTTTGAGGGGCACGGGGGAGTGTCGGAGCACCTTCGCGGTCGCCTCGACGTAGGCGTCGACGAGTGACGCATCGGCGACCGCGTATCCAGTGTCGCGCGGCAGCTCGTTCACCTTGCGGACGCTCGCGACCGCGGCAATGGCGGCCGCGATCTCGGCGTCGGCGGGCGGCACGATCTGCGAGCCGTTGTCGGCCCCGCCGAGGTACACCTTGTAGCCGTTGTCCCACTTCGGGTTGTGTGAGGCCGTCACCATGACGCCCGCGGAGGCGTCGAGGTGGCGCACGGCGAACGCCGTCACCGGGGTCGGCAGCGCGCTCGGCAGCAGCGTCGCGCGCACGCCAGCGGCCTGCATCAGCTCGGCGGTGTCGCGAGCGTACGTGGCGGAGTGGCGGCGGGCGTCATAGCCAATCACGACGCTCGGGGCGGCCTCGCCGCGGGCGAGGAGGAAGTCGGCGAGGCCGCGGGCCGCCTGCGCGACGACCACCCGGTTCATCCGGTTTGAACCGGCGCCCTGGCGCCCGCGCAAGCCAGCGGTGCCAAACTGCAGTCGCGTCGCGAAGCGGTCGCGAACCTCGCGCCACGCCTCGGCGCGGTCGGAGGTGTCGTCGTCGGCAATCTCCTCGCCGACGGCGTTGACGTCGCCGAGTCGGCCGAGCAGTTCGCTCAGCTCGGCGCGGGTTGCGTCGTCGGGGTCCTGCTCGAGCCAGGCCGTCGCGGCGTGGCGTAGGGCAAGCTGCGACTCGCGAATCAGTGGCAGGCTCATGCGCCTGCCCCGGTCGCGTCGCCGGTCAGGATGCGCTTGACCGCGTCGGCGAGCAGGGTCGCGAGGTGCGCCTCGGCGGCCTCGCCAGCCGCGATGACTTCCTCGTGGCTGAGCGGATCGGGCGAGATGCCGGCGGCGGGGTTCGTGATGAGCGACATGCCGAGCACCTCCATACCGACCTCGCGCGCGGCGATCGCCTCGAGCGCGGTCGACATGCCGACGATGTCACCGCCGATGACACCGGCCATCTTCACCTCGGCTGGCGTCTCGTAGTGCGGGCCGCGGAACTGGACGTAGACGCCCTCGTCGAGGTCTTCGACGCCGTGCACGATCGTGCGCAGGCGCTCGGAGTAGAGGTCGGTGAGGTCAATGAACGTCGCGCCCTCGAGTGGCGACGCGGCGGTGAGGTTGATGTGGTCGCGGATGATCACCGGGGTGCCGGGCGCCCAGGCCGGGTTGAGCCCGCCCGCGCCGTTCGTGAGCACCATGATCTTCGCGCCGGTCGCGGCCGCGGTGCGCACCGAGTGCACGACACGCCGCACGCCGTGACCCTCGTAGAAGTGCGTGCGTGCCCCGATGATGAGCGCGTGGTGACCGGAGTCGAGTCGCACCGAGCGGATGGTGCCGACGTGGCCAGCGAGCGCGGGCTTCGAGAAGCCGGGCACCTCGTCGGCCGCCAGCGTCGCGACGGTCTCGCCCAGCGCATCCGCCGCCTTGCCCCAGCCGGAGCCGAGCGTGAGAGCGATGTCGTGGTGGGCAACCCCACTGCGTTCTGCGATGACGCGCGCGGCTTCGGCAGCAACGTCGACCGGGCGGGCGGCCGGGTCGTCGAGGGGGTGCGCGAACTGGGCGTCGTTGTTGATCAGTTCAGCCATGGAGTCAGCGTAGGTGAGCGTCGCTGAACTCCGTGGCAAAATTGGAGACATGGGTGCGCTTGCTGCAGAACGTCATCGGATTGTTGTCATTGGTGGAGGGCCGGGAGGCTATGAGTCGGCGATCGCCGGCGCGCAGCTGGGGGCTGATGTCACGCTCGTCGAATGGGTCGGCGTGGGCGGTTCGGCGGTGTTGACCGACGTCGTGCCGTCGAAGACGCTCATCGCGACCGCCGAGGCGGCGACGCAGGTGCAGTCGTCCGATGAACTTGGCCTGCAGTACTTCGTGCGCGACGACGCCGACAACCCGCGCCGCCCCGAAATGGCGGTCAATCTCGGCAAGCTGAACCAGCGCATCCTGCGTCTCGCACAAAACCAGTCGGACGACATGCGCCTCAACCTCAAGGACCGTGGCGTGCGTATCGTCGAGGGCCTCGGCCGCATCGCGGCGCCCGGCGTCGTGAGCGTCAGCACCGGCGAGAACGGCCAAGAGTTCGACCGCATCGAATACGACACCCTCGTCGTCTCGGTCGGCGCGAGCCCGCGCGAGCTGCCGACAGCCAAGCCCGACGGCGAGCGCATCCTCACCTGGAAGCAGCTCTACAACCTGCAGGAGACCCCCGAGCACCTCATCGTGGTCGGTTCAGGTGTCACCGGTGCCGAGTTCGCCTCGGCGTACCGCGCGCTTGGCCTCAAGGTCACGCTCGTCTCGAGCCGCGACCGCGTGCTCCCGGGCGAAGACAAGGACGCGGCCGACGTCATCGAAGAGGTCTTTAAGCGCAACGGTATGAACGTGCTCTCGAAGACCCGCGCTGAGTCGGTCGTCGTCGACGGCGACGAGGTCGTCGTGACGCTCTCGGACGGCGCCGAGGTGCGCGGCTCGCACTGCCTCATGGCGGTCGGCTCGATTCCGAACACGAAGGGCCTCGGCCTCGAACGCGCGGGTGTGAAGACGACCGACTCGGGCCACATCATCGTTAACCGCGTTGCCGGCACGAGCGTGCCGAACATCTACGCCGCGGGCGACTGCACGAACTTCTTCCCCCTCGCCTCGGTCGCGTCGACGCAGGGCCGCACCGCTGTGTTTCACGCGCTCGGCGACGAGGTGCACCCGATCACGCTGCGCAACGTGGCCTCGAACGTCTTCACCTACCCCGAGATCGCGACCGTGGGCTGGCAGGAGAAAGACATCGAGGAGGGCAAGCGCACTGGCCGTGTTTACAAGCTCGACCTCGCGCAGAACCCGCGCGCGAAGATGCAGGGCTTCCGTGATGGCTTCGTCAAGCTCATCGCGGGCAACAACCTCGGCACGATCGTCGGGGGCGTGGTTGTCGCGCCCCGCGCATCCGAGCTGCTGCTCGCGCTCTCGATCGCGATCGAACAGCGACTGACCGTCGACGAGTTTGCGTCGTCGTGGGCGGTCTACCCGTCGCTCTCGGGGTCGATGGTGGATGCGGCGCGCGACATGCACGTGCGCGACGAGTAGGCTCGGCGCAGGGCCGCAAATTCCAGAACTTTCTCAGCCCCAGTGAATCTGATTCATATTTATAATAGGCTCAGCTCTGGGCGCTGAAGCCCCAAGCGTGTTGCCGACGCCAGGCCGGTCGCTGCAACACATCACCTCGAAACGAACTGGCGCCAGGCCGGCCCAGAGAGAAGAGAGCACACCGTGGGAAAGCCCATTAATTTTGACCGCGTCGAAGAGCTTGCCAAGGTTGAAGGCGACAAGCTCAACGAGCGCACGCAGGAGTCGAAGAACTACTACGCCAACGCGAGCAAGCACCTCGCGGGCGGCGTCGCCTCGTCGTACCAGTTGCACGACCCGTGGCCCATCTATGTCGAGAAGGGCGATGGCCCCCGCGTGTGGGACGTCGACGGCAACGAGTACTACGACTTCCACAACGGTTTCGGTTCGATGGTGCAGGGCCACGCGCACCCCGCGATCGGCAAGGCGGTCATCGACCGCTACCCGCTCGGCACGCACTTCGCCGCGCCGACCGAGGACGCGATCGTCGTCGGTGACGAGCTCGCTCGCCGCTTCGGCCTGCCCAAGTGGCGCTACACGAACTCCGGTTCGGAGTCGACGATGGACGCGATCCGCATCGCCCGCGCCATCACCGGCCGCGACACCGTCATGAAGATCTTCGGCTCGTACCACGGCCACCACGACACCGTCATGGTTGACATCGGGTGGATCGACGAGCAGGAAATCGGCCCTCGCGACAACTACGCGTCGATCCCCTACGGCGCTGGCGTGCCGCAGGCGACCGTTGACATGACCGTCGCCGTGCCGTTCAACGACGCAGAGACCATGGAGAAGCGCATCCAGGCGCTCGACGCTGAGGGCCGCAAGCCCGCCTGCGTCATCATGGAAGCCGCGATGATGAACCTCGGCGTCGTGCTGCCTGAGGACGGCTACCTCCAGGCCGTGCGCGACATCACGAAGAAGTACGGCATCATCCTGATCTTCGATGAGGTCAAGACCGGTATCTGCATCGCCCCCGGCGGCGCGACCGAGAAGTTCGGCGTTCTGCCCGACATGGTCACCCTCGCCAAGGCGCTCGGTGGCGGCCTGCCCGCCGGCGCGATCGGCATGACCGAAGAGGTCGCGACCGTGGTCGAGGACGGCTCGGTTTACCAGGTGGGTACCTACAACGGCAACCCGCTGACGCTCGCCGCGGCGCGTGCTTCGCTGCTCGAGGTCATGACCGACGACGCATACGCGCACCTCGCGCACCTCAACGACCGCATCATCGCGGGCTGCGAAGACGTCATCCAGCGTTACGAGCTCGACGCCTACACGGTGGGCATCGGTTCGAAGGGCTGCGTCGTATTCAGCGACCACAAGGTCACCGACTACGAGTCCTACATGGCCAACGCGAAGACCGGCGGCAAGCTCGCCGACCTCGCCTGGCTGTTCAACATGAACCGCGGCATCTTCATGACCCCGGGTCGTGACGAGGAATGGACGCTCTCGGTCACCCACGACGACGCGGCGATCGACGCCTACGTCGAGGCCTTCGACCAGCTCGCGGCCGCGATTCGCAGCTAGTTCTCGCCTCCGCGCGAAAGCCCGCCCCAGCATCCAATGCGGATGCTGGGGCGGGCTTCTTCGTACGGGTGCGGGTGCGGTTATGCGAGCGACACCTTGTGGTTCCACGAGTAGTGCGTGCGCCAGAGGCAGACGGCGGCGATGATCGCGAGCGCCGGCACGAACCCGAGCGGCATGACATCGTCGTCTCCGTTTCCGGCGAAGGCGTCGAGGAAGTTCGTCTCGAAGCCGACGAACGCGAGGCTGCCGCCCTCGAGGCCGAGGCCGATCGGCATGAACATGATGAACAGCGTCGTAATGACCTGCGTCACGAGGTAGAACGCGATGAGCGTGACGATCGGGCCGCCGATGCCGAGGCGGTTGAGCGGCGCCTCGCTGCCGATGGAGGCGCAGAAGAAGTACTGCACCGGCCAGACGAGCATCTGCAGCACGAACGCGATGAGGAGCCCGACGATCATGCCGGACGACGCATACTGCGAGACGAAGTCGAGCGTCTCGCCGAGCATCGCGAACGGATTGCCCGAGAGCCCGACCATCGGGCCGAAGGCGGTCCAGAAGATCGCGGCCGAGATGACGGTGACCGCCATCGCGACGAGCGACGCGAGCCACGTCCAGAGCATCTTCGACCAGAAGATCGTGCTGCCCTTCACCGGGATTGACTGGGTGAAGTAGCCCTGCTGGCGGTAGCTCGAGCGCCAGTAGTCGACCGCGAGGGCGATCTGGGTTGCGGGCAGCATCACGAAGGTGATGACGAGCCCGAGCGCGACGCCGAGCTCGGAGAGCACGGGCCACTTCATCAGGGCGAACAGCGTCGAGAGGGAAACGATCGCCAGCCCGCCGCCGAGCAGCAGGCCGAGCAGCGTGCGGGTGCGAAGGAATTCGTGCTTGAGCAGTGTGGCGATCATCGGTACGTCTCCCTAAACAGTGCGTCGAGACTGAGGTTGTGTTCGGCGCGGAGGTCGTCGGCGTCGCCTTGCAGCACGACGTTGCCGTGGCGCATCAGGACGACGCTGTCGAGAATGGGCTCGAGGTCGTGGATGAGGTGGGTCGCGATGAGGAGCATCGAGTCCTCATCGAGATTGCGGAGGATGCCGTTCAGGATTACTTCGCGGGCGGCCGGGTCGACGCCGCTGATCGGCTCGTCGAGCAGGTAGAGCTTGGCACGCCGCGACATAGTGAGCGCGACCTGCACCTTTTCGCGCATCCCCTTCGACATCTGCTTCAGGCGCATCTGCTCGTCGAGGCCGAAGAAGCCGATGAGGTCGCGGGCCTTGGCCTCGTCGAAGTCGGTGAAGAAGTCGCGGTAGAGGCGGATGCAGTGGGCTACGCGGGCGTCCTGCGGCAGGAAGCTTGCGTCGGGCAAGAACGAGACGATCGCCTTTGACCCGGGGCCGGGTTCGTGGCCGAAGATGCGCACGTCGCCGCGGTAGTCGGCGATGAGGCCGGCGAGGATCTTCAGCAGTGTCGTCTTGCCGCAGCCGTTCTCGCCGAGTAGGCCGACGATGTGGCCCGGCGCGAGCTCAAGGCTGAGATCGTTCAGGGCCGAGGTCTTGCCGAACGTCTTGTTGAGGTGCTGGATCTGGATTGCCGGGGTGGTCATGTCACTGCCCTCCCGTGCGAGTGTGTGCGGTGTGGTCAGAGTGGACATTTGGGTCGTCCCATCGTTGTTTGATGATGTCGGCGGCCTGGCTGAGGTGCATGCCCAGGCCGCGGACCCTGGAGATGTAGTGGTCGGTCGCGTCGCGGGCGAGGTCGGCGCGTAGGGCGTCGATGCGGTCGAGATCGTCGGTGATGAAGCGCCCGCTCGTACGTTCGGAGCGGGCAAGGCCGGCACGCTCGAGCTCGGCGAGCGCGCGCTGGGCGGTGTTGGGGTTGACGCCGACTTCAGCGGCAATCTCGCGCACTCCGGGAACACGCGAGCCTGGCAGCCATTCGCCGACGACAATGCGCCGGGAAAACTCGGCGACGAGCTGCACCCAAATGGGGGAGGTGGTGCTGAACTCCATCGGTATCCTTGTGTTGTTGTATTAGGTGATTAATACAGTGGCACAGGTGGCGGATGCGCGCAAGGGTTTCTGGAGAACGAGTTGAGCCGGCGTGGCGACCAGGATGCTCCTGGCTGCCACGCCGGCCCGGGCGTGGGGTGGGTGGTTAGACCGACAGCAGCTCGATGAGGTTGTCGGAGAACTGCGAGTTGTAGGCGAGGGCCGTGGTCTCGACCTGATTGCTCGAGGCGTCGGTATCGATGTAGGTGGCTACGGCGTCGTAGCGATGCTGTTCGTTCAGTAGGCCGAGGGCAGCGACGGATGCGGAGGTTGAGTCGGCCGCGGCGCCCCGGAGGACCGGGGCGTCGGTGGTCTGGGTGATCGAGGTTTGTGTGCTGGCCTCGTCCGCGAAGGCCGGGGTGGAGAATCCGAGTGTCACGGCGACGGTTGCGACTGCTCCGAGTCCGAATGCGGCGTTGCGCCATCCGCGGCGGCGACCGCGTGCGCGGCGGTCGGTCATTCGGGTCTCGTTCATGTGCTGCTCGGTCATGGTGATGCTCCTTGCGTTGCGGCTCGTCTTCGGGCTTGTGACTACCTTCGGCGGGCGAACTATGGGTAGGGCAGCACCTCGCTATGCGTTCGCTATGCGGGGCCCGAATAACGAAACTGCCGGCCCACCCGCGAGGGTAAGCCGGCAGTCGTGGCCTGCGCAGTGCGGCCTATTCGTCTTCGACCGAGAGCAGCTTCGTGCCCGAGCTGATGGTCTCGCCGGGGCCGCCGGTGATGCCGCGCACGACACCGTCGCGCGTCGACGAGATCGGCTGCTCCATCTTCATGGCCTCGAGCACGACGAGCAGGTCGCCCTTGACGACGCGCTGGCCCTCCTCAACGGCGAACTTCACGATGGTGGCCTGCATCGGCGACGTGACGTCGTTGCCGGATGCCGTGTCGACGGAGCCACGCGAGCGGCGGCGGGGCGCGTGGCCGGCCATGTTGCGGCCAACGCCGCCGTGCTCGATGCCGGCTGAGATGACGAGGCGCTCGGGCAACGAGACCTCGATGCGCTTGTCATTCACCTCGACGACGACCTCGCGGCGGGCGCCCGGGTGCTCAAGCTCCTCGGCCTCGCCGTCCCAGGGCTCGAACTGGTTGTCGTAGTCGGTCTCGATCCAGCGCGTGTAGACGCCGAACTCGCCGTTCTCAGCGGTGAACGCCGGCTGGCGCACAACGTCGCGGTGGAACGGAATAACGGTGGGCATACCGGCGACGACGAACTCGTCGAGGGCGCGGCGCGAACGCTCGAGCGCCTCCTCGCGGGTCGCGCCAGTGACGATGAGCTTGGCGATCATCGAGTCGAAGGCGCCCGAGACGGTGTCGCCCTGGCGGACGCCCGAGTCGACACGCACGCCGGGGCCGGTCGGGGCCTCGTAGGTCGAAATCTTGCCCGGTGCGGGCAGGAAGTTGCGGCCCGGGTCTTCACCGTTGATGCGGAACTCGAACGAGTGCTTCGTCGACACCGGGTCGTCGTAGCCAAGCTCGGCGCCCTCGGCGATGCGGAACTGCTCGCGCACGAGGTCGATGCCCGTGATCTCTTCCGAGACAGGGTGCTCGACCTGGAGGCGGGTGTTCACCTCGAGGAACGCGACCGTGCCGTCGTTCGCGAGCAGGAACTCGCAGGTACCGGCGCCCTGGTAGCTGACGTGCTTGAGGATCGCCTTCGATGCCGCGTACATCTGCTCGCGCTGCGCATCGGTGAGGAACGGCGCGGGGGCCTCTTCTACGAGCTTCTGGTTGCGGCGCTGCAGCGAGCAGTCGCGGGTCGACACGACGACGACGTTGCCGTGCGCATCCGCGAGGCACTGGGTCTCGACGTGGCGCGGCTGATCGAGGAACTTCTCGACGAAGCACTCGCCGCGGCCGAACGCCGCCACCGCCTCGCGCGTGGCCGACTCGAACGCGTCGGCGATCTCAGACTCCTCGCGCACGATCTTGAGACCGCGCCCGCCGCCGCCGTAGGCCGCCTTGATGGCAACCGGGAAGCCGACCTCGCGAGCGAAGTCGACGACCTCGGACGCACCTTGCACCGGCTCGAGCGTGCCGGGTGCCAGGGGCGCACCCACCGACTCGGCCACGTGGCGAGCGGTCACCTTGTCGCCGAGCGCCTCAATCGCCTCGGGCGACGGACCGATCCAGATGAGGCCCGCGTCGATGACGGCGCGCGCAAAATCGGCGTTCTCAGACAGGAAGCCGTAGCCCGGGTGCACCGCGTTCGCGCCCGAACGGCGGGCAACCGAGAGCAGCTTTTCGATGACGAGGTAGGTCTCGGCGCCGGTTGTGCCGCGCAGGGCGTACGCCTCGTCGGCGAGCCGGGCGTGCGGAGCCTCGCGATCCTGGTCGGCGTAGACAGCGACCGAGGGGATGCCGTAGTCGCGGGCGGCGCGAATGATCCGGACGGCAATCTCGCCGCGGTTGGCGATCAGGAGTTTCTCAATGCGAGGCATAATTCCCTAGCTTATGAGGAAAGGCACCGTCGGCGTTGGAACTTCCCAACAGTGTTTCTCGCGAAATCGTTGCGGAAATCACGAAGTGCTGCGGCCTAGCGCGGGTTAGGGCGGCTCGCGTCGGTGTCGGCGCGGCTGAGTTTCGACGCGAGATTGGCGACGGCCTCGGCGGGTTGGGGTGGGCCAACCGGCGCGAACTCGAAGGTGCTCATGGTTGCGAGCACGGCAACCCAGTGCGGGTCGCCGCGAGTGCTGAGGAGTGTCGTGGCGTCGCTTTCGGCCTCGAACTCGCCGCGAAGCCACGCGGGCATCCGCTCGCGCACCTCGCCAAGCGGGGCGAGGATGCGCAACTGCATCGGCTCGCCGGGCTGGTAGGCGCGCGCTTGCCGCACCGCCTCGAGCGAGTCGGGGGCGTCGCGGGGCGTGAAGCGCAGGGTGGATGCGCGCGGCTCGCGGATGCGGTCGAGCCGGAACACGCGCCAGTCATCGCTCTCGAGGTCGAAGGCATGCAGGTACCAGCTAGTGTCCGCAGATGCCGTTAGTTTTGCTCGTGACCAGACAAGAACCATGCGCTCCGTCAGTGCGTCGCGCACCTGCATCTGCGAGGATAGAACCCGTTTTTACGATCGGGTCTCGCTCCACCCAGGCGCCCGACGCTCTGTCTCGAAGAAGTGGCCCACAAGGCGGTATTTCATGTTGCTCAGATTGCTCGGTAGGTATTTGCGTCCGCACCTACCGCTCGTCATCGGCGTGCTGGTGTTCCAGCTGCTGCAGGCGTTCGCAATGCTCTACATTCCCACCCTCAACGCTGACATCATCAACAACGGTGTCGCGAAGGGCGACGTCGGCTACATCTGGCAGACCGGTGGCGTAATGCTGCTCGTCGCCATCGGTCAACTCGTCTGCATCCTCGTCGCGACCTACTGCTCGGCGCGCGCCGCCATGTCGGTCGGGCGCGACCTGCGCCGCGACGTGTTTGACCACGTTGCCGGCTTCTCCGAGCGTGAGGTTGCCGAGTTCGGCGCCGGTTCGCTCATCACCCGCAGCACGAACGACGTGCAGCAGGTGCAGATGCTGGTGTTCATGGGCGCGCTCGTCATGGTCTCGGCTCCGATGCTCGCGATCGGCGGCGTCATCATGGCCATCCGTCAGTCGATCGAGCTCTCGTGGGTGATCGCCGTCGCCGTGCCCGTCCTGCTACTCCTTATGGGCGCCATCGTCGGCCGCATGATTCCGCTCTTCGGCAAGCTTCAAGACCGCCTCGACGGCGTCAACCGAGTGATGCGCGAGCAGCTCACGGGCATCCGCGTCGTCCGCGCCTTCGTGCGCGAGGACATCGAACGCCGCCGCTTCGGAGAGGCGAACGACAACCTCGCCGACATCGGCCTCCGCGTCGGTAATCTCTTCGTCATCGTGTTCCCCGCCGCGATGCTGATCATGGAGATCACCTCGGTCGGCGTCGTCTGGTTCGGTGGCCACCTCGTTGACTCCGGCACCATCGAGGTGGGCGCGCTCATCGCCTACATCTCGTATACGATGCAGATCCTCATGGGCGTCATCATGGTCAGCTTCATGACCACGATGATTCCGCGCGCCTCGGTCTGCGCGACCCGCATCAGCGAGGTGCTCGCGACCGACACGTCGCTGAAGTTCCCCGAACAGGGCATCGCCGAGCAGCCCACCCCAGGCCGGGTCGAGTTCGACAACGTGACGTTCGCCTACCCGGGCGCCGACAAGCCGGTGCTCAGCGACATCAACTTCACCGCCGAGCCCGGCCAGACGGTCGCCGTGATCGGCTCGACGGGGTCGGGCAAGACGACGCTCGCGAACCTCATCCCGCGCCTGTTCGACGTCACCGACGGCCAAGTGCGCGTCGGCGGTGTACCGGTGCGCGAGGCGGATGCGTCGAGCCTCTGGGACTCGATCGGCTATGTGCCGCAGCGGCCGTACCTCTTCGCCGGCACCATCGCATCCAACCTCGAGGTCGGCCTTGAGGGCGCAACCGAGGACGACATGTGGTGGGCGCTGCGCGTGGCGCAGGCCGATGACTTCGTCAGCGATATGCCGGGCCAGCTCGAGGCGTCGATCGCCCAAGGCGGCACGAACGTCTCGGGCGGTCAGCGCCAGCGTCTCTCGATCGCCCGCGCGCTCATTCGCAAGCCGAAGCTGCTCGTGTTCGACGACTCCTTCTCGGCGCTCGACCTCACGACCGACGCCCGCCTGCGCGAGGCGCTCTGGCAGGAGCTGCCGCAGACGACGAAGTTCGTCGTCGCCCAGCGTGTGTCGACCATTACCGACGCCGACCGCATCATCGTGCTCGATGGCGGCCGCATTGTCGGTGACGGCACTCACGAGCAACTGCTCGCGGACAACCCCACGTATCAGGAGATCGTCGAGTCGCAGCTCGGCGCGGAGGCAACTCGATGACCGACGCACCCAAGACGAATTCCACCGCAACCGTCGACGAATTCGACGAAGAGACCGCCGCGGCCGCCGCTGCCGGCGGCGACTGGGGTGGCATGGGCGCCGACTCGCGCCCAGCGAAGAACTTCTGGCCGAGCTTCAAGCGACTGCTGAGCCTCATGGCACCGTGGAAGCTGAAGTTCGTGTTCGCCACCGGGCTCGGCGTGGTGTGGGTGCTCCTCACCCTCTGGGCGCCCCGCCTGCTCGGCAACGCCACCAACCTCATCTTCGAGGGCGTCATCTCGGCGCAGATGCCCGCGGGCGTCTCGAAGGAACAGGTGGTCTCACAGCTCGAGGCCGACGGGCAGCATAACTTCGCGGAAATGGTGTCGGCGATGGACCTCGTGCCTGGCCAGGGCGTCGACTTCTCCGCGCTCTCGCAGACCCTGCTGCTCGTGCTTGCGGTGTACCTCATCGCGACGCTGCTCGACTACTGGGTCGGCTACATGCTCAACGGCATCGTCATCAAGGCGATGCACCGCCTGCGCCGCAGCGTCGAAGATAAGGTGCACAGCCTGCCGCTGAGCTATTTCGACCGCACGAAGCGCGGTGAGTTGCTCAGCCGTGTCACGAACGATGTCGACAACATCACCAACGCGCTGCAGCAGTCGCTCATCTACGTGATCAACAGCGTGCTGATGATCATCGGTCTGCTCATCATGATGTTCACGATCTCATGGCTGCTGGCATTGATTGCGCTCGTGACGCTGCCGATCATCGGCATCATCATGGCGGTCATCGGCCCGCGTTCGCAGAAGGCCTACCAGGGCCAGTGGAAGTCGACGGGTCGTCTCAACGCCCGCGTCGAGGAGTCGTTCTCGGGCCATGCGCTCGTGCGTGTCTTCGGCCGCGAGAAGGATTCGCGCGAGAAGTTCAACGACGAGAACGACGAGCTGTTCCAGGCATCGTTCAGGGCGCAGTTCCTCAGCGGTCTGATGATGCCGCTCATGCAGTTCGCCGGCACACTGTCGACCGTCGGTGTCGCCGTTATCGGTGGCCTGCAGATCGCGAGCGGGAACCTCCGCCTCGGCGATGTGCAGGCGTTCATGCAGTATTCGCAGCAGTTCTCGGGTCAGATGGGTCAGGTCGGGCAGATGGCCCCGGTCATTCAGTCGGCCACCGCCTCGGCCGAGCGCGTGTTCGAGCTGCTCGACGCCGAGGATGAGCCGGAGGACGACCCGAACTCGCCCGACCTCGTGCCGGGCCCCGGCAAGATCGAGTTCGACCACGTCGCGTTCTCGTACTCGAAGGACAAGGACTCGCCCGACTGGCGCCCGCTGATCGAAGACCTCAGCTTCAGCGTCGAGCCCGGCCAAACCGTCGCCATCGTTGGGCCGACGGGCGCCGGCAAGACGACGCTCGTCAACCTCGTCATGCGGTTCTACGACGTCGACTCCGGGCGCATCCTGCTCGACGGGCAGACGACGGGCGAGCTTCGCCGCCACGACGTGCGTGCACGCACCGGCATGGTGCTGCAAGACCCGTGGCTATTCCAGGGGTCGATCCTCGAGAACATCCGCTACGGCAACGACGACGCGACCGACGAGCAAATCAAGGAGGCGGCGCGCACGACCTACGTCGACCGCTTCGTGCAGTCGCTGCCCGACGGCTACGACACCATGCTCGACGAGGACGCCTCGAACGTCTCGGCGGGTGAGAAGCAGCTCATCACGATCGCCCGCGCGTTCGTTGCCAACCCGGCCGTGCTCATCCTCGATGAGGCCACGAGCTCGGTCGACACCCGCACCGAGCTTCTGCTGCAGCAAGCCATGAACGCGCTGCGTCAGGGCCGCACGAGCTTCGTGATCGCGCACCGCCTCTCGACGATTCGCGACGCCGACCTCATTCTCGTGATGGAGCAGGGTTCGATCGTCGAGCAGGGCAACCACGACTCGCTGCTCGCGCAGCAGGGCGCCTACTGGCGCCTCTACCAGTCGCAGTTCTCGGGCGCCGCGACCGACCTCGACGAGGCCCCCGGCGACGGCACGGCCGAGCACGCCCAGTCGGCGACCGGTGCAACCCCGGTCGTCGGCGGTCCTGCGGGCGAGTAACCGGCACCGCCCCGAAACGCGGGAGGGCCGCATCCTGAAGAGGATGCGGCCCTCACGCGTTTCGCGACTACTCGTCGAAGCCGCGGAACGCCGGGGTGCGCACCTGGGTGGCCGTGAGGTCGCTCGCGGCGATCTCGGCGTAGCCCGCCTCGCCGCAGTCGGCGAGGTAATCGCGTTCGCCACGCTGGTAGATGTTGCACTCAGGCGTCGATGCGATTGCGTCGCCCGGAGCATCGGGCGCCACTTCGCCCTCGTGCCACACGATCTGGTCGCAGACCACGTCGAAGTTCGAGGAGTTGGGGTCTCGGTTGGTCGTCAGCGCGTTTTCGCCGCCACGGAGCAAGCTAAGGTGGCTCTCCTGCAGCACCGGCACCTGAGTCGCCGCATCATCTTCGAGTTGCTCCCCGAGAAACATCGAGCACCCGAGCGTGCCCTGCTCGCTCGACGCATAGTCATTCGGGTCGACATCCCGGAACTCCCCAGTGAACAGCGTCGCGTTGAGATCGCGGTCGAGGGCCGACCACCCGACGACCGCCCAGCCATCGCCGATCGCGGCGAAGTGGTCGAAACCGTGTCCCTCGCTCTCGGACCCCTCGATTCGATAGAAATCGACGTTCGGCGTCGGGGTATCGACGAGCCTGTAGTTGCTGGCGTCGAGGTCGGCGATGAAGTCGTCGAATGAGGCCGACGTCTCGACGTAGGTATAGAGCACACCCGCCTCGTAATTGTTACCGTAGATCGAGCAGCTCAAGCCCCGATCGATGGGCGTCGCGGTGCCGGTCGCACCGGTGTTGTCGAGTTGGAATGTGCCGCCGGTGACGGCCACCTGCTCCTTGAGTCCCCAGCCCGACATTGAACTATCGAACGCAGCATCGTCGGCCATCACGCCGGGGCAGCTCAGCGTCGTTGCTGGCGAGACCTCCGCTGAATCGGTCGTTTCGGGCGCGGCAGTCTCCGTCACGGATGCGCCGGGCGATTCATGCACCGGCGGTGTCGTAGCGCTGGGGCGGGCGTCCGTGCCGCCAAGTGCGCAGCCGGTCAGCAACAGCAGCACGGCGGTGGTCAGGGCAAACGGGCCAGTGCTCAGGCGTCGAATCACACGAATCTCCATCGATCGGTGGGCGTGCCCTATCGTCTCATGACAAACGGCGCACCTGCCAAGGTCGCGCTAGCTTGCGGCGCCGGGTCGGTTCCAGAGCGCGGGCCACGAGCCGCCGAGCTCGCGCACGAGGCGGCGCACGACGGGCAGCGAGATGCCGATGACCGTTGACGGGTCGCCGTCGATGCGGTCGATGAATGCGCCGCCGAGCGAGTCGATCGTGAAGGCGCCCGCCACGAAGAGCGGCTCGCCCGAGGCGACGTACGCGTCGATCTCGGCATCGTCGAGGTCGTCAGCGAACGTCACCGTCGCCGACTTCACGGCACCGACGCCGACCGCACCGTCGTGGCCGTCGCGCCGATCGATGAGCCAGTGGCCCGACCAGAGTGTGCCGGTCTTGCCGCGCTGCTGTTCCCAGCGTTCGCGGGCGCGCTCAGGCGTGTGCGGTTTGCCCTGAAGCACGCCGTTCACCTCGAACATCGAGTCGCCGCCGAGCACGAAGCCATCGAGCGTATCCTCGCCATCGGCCACCGCGAGCGCCTTCGCGCGCGCGAGCGTCAGGACTGTCTCGGCCGGCGTGAGCGAGCCCGCGGCCGCAAGCACCGCATCCTCGTCGACGTCGCTCGGGCGCACGATGGGCTCGATGCCGGCGGCGCGGAGCACCTCGAGGCGGGCAGGGGAGGTGGACGCAAGAATCAACGACATGCGCGCCAGTTTAGGCAGGTCGGTGAACGCTAGTCGCGGCGTGTGCGGATGCGCAGGCCGAGCGCGAACATCACGATGCCCGCGATGAGGCACACCAGCGTGAGGATGAGCGAGGTGGCCATCGCGATGTCGTCACCGGCGCTGCGCTGGATGCCGTCGGAGCTGAGGGCGCCGACGGCGATCAGAATGATGCCGACGATCATGAGCGTGACGCCGCCCTTGCGCTTCGGTGACTTCGGAGTACTCATCGCGCCAACGCTAGCAGCCGGGACCGCAACGGGCCGCGCCAACTAGACTTGTTGGCGTGACTGAAACCACTGCATCCGAGCTCGTTCCGGGCCAAATCGTTGAACTGACCGTCGGCGATGTAGCCCACGGCGGCATCTTCGTCGCTCGCCACGAGTCGGGACGGGTCGTGTTTGTCTCGGATGCGTTGCCCGGCGAGCGCGTCGAGGTGCGCGTCGCCGAAGTGAAGAAGCGCTTCGCCCGTGGCGAGACGCTGCGCGTGCTCGAGGCCGCGCCCGAGCGTCAGGAGCACGTTTGGGCGGCGGCGTCGCTCGACCGTGCGCCTGAGGATCGCGCCGGCGGTGCCGAGTTTGGGCACACCCTGCCCGAGTTCGGGCGCGAGCTAAAGCGGCGCGTGCTTGCCGATGCGATGGCCCGCTTCGGCGGCGTTGACGCCGATGGCGCGCTGCTTGGCGAACTCGAGGTGGCGGGCCTGCCCGGCGACGACGAGTCGCGCGGCACCGGCTGGCGCACCCGCCTCACGCTGCACGTCGATGCCGACAAGCGCGTCGGGCCGTATGCCGCTCGATCGCACCGCATCGTCGATGTCGACGACCTGCCGCTCGCCTTCAGCGATATCGAGGAGTCGGCGCTCGCCGAGATCCGCGCCGGCTCGCGTTCGCCCGGACGCATTGACTTCGTCGCGCCGGCTGACCACGAGGTGCACCTACTTCGCCGCCCCGATGCGAAGCCGTCCCGCGCTGCCGGCATCGTGCACGAGCGAGTGCACGACTTCGCGTTCGACGTGAACGAAGACGGGTTCTGGCAGATCCACCGCGCCGCCGCGACGACCCTGTTCGACGCGGTCGGCGAGGCGCTTGATCGCGAGCACTTCGACGCCGCAGCCCAGCACCTTGACCTCTACGGCGGCGTCGGCTTGCTCGGTGCGGCGCTCGCGGCCGCGGCGGGGGAGCCGGGCATTCGGCTCGAGTCGGTCGAGGTGGCCGAGGAAGCCACCGCGCACGCCGCCTCAAACCTTGCCCGCTGGGAGGGCACCTCGGCGGTGACCTCGGCGGTCGACCGCTACCTGCGAGGGCTGGCTACGACGGCGGATGCGTCGCTGCGCGAATCCCTCGCCGCCGGCACCGTCGTGCTCGACCCGCCGCGGGCCGGCGCGAAGGCCCCCGTGATCGACGCGCTCGCGGCGTTGGCGCCGCAGCAACTCATCTACGTGGCGTGCGACCCCGTCGCGCTCGGCCGCGACACCGGGCTCCTGCGCGAGCGCGGCTACGAGCTCACCCGACTGCGCGCCTTCGACCTCTTCCCGAACACGCACCACGTCGAGGCCGTCGCGACGTTCATCCGCGCAGCCCGCTAGCGTCCGCGGCCGCGCGCTAGCGGTAGCGGTCGGTGAGGATCTGGTGCGGGGTGACGCCACCGCGGGTGGCGCGCTGCGTGCGCTCCCAGGGCGTGAGCCGCGCGGGGCGGTCGCGCGGGCGGTCGACCGACACACCCGCGGCGAACATGACACCGAGGGTGCCCGCAATCGCGGCGAGCTCGTCTTCGGTCGGGTTGCCGCGCAGCAGTCGCGCGTCGCCCGGCGTGAGCGAGTCGGTGAGGTCGATATCCGGAATCCGGACCTTTGGTTGCTTCGACATTAGAGCGGAATGTTCCCGTGCTTCTTCGGTGGCAGCGACGCGCGCTTCGAGCGCAGCGACCGCAGCGCCTTCGTCAGCGTGACGCGGGTCGACGACGGCTCGATGATCGAGTCGAGCTCGCCACGCTCGGCCGCGAGGTACGGCGTCGCCACCGAGTACGTGTACTCGTCGGCTAGCTTTTTGCCCAGCGCGGCGGCGTCCTCACCCGCCTCCTCGGCGGCCTTGATGTCGCGGCGGTAGAGGATGTTCACGGCGCCCTGGCCGCCCATCACGGCGATCTCGGCGGTCGGCCACGCGAAGTTGAGGTCGGCGCCGATCTGCTTTGAACCCATGACGATGTATGCGCCGCCGTAGGCCTTGCGCAGAATCACGGTGACGAGCGGCACGGTCGCCTCGGCGTATGCGTAGAGCAGCTTCGCGCCGCGGCGAATAACGCCCGACCACTCCTCTTCGGTGCCGGGCAGGTAGCCGGGCACGTCGACGAGGGTAACGATCGGGATCGAGAACGAGTCGCACATCCGCAGGAAGCGCGCCGCCTTCTCGCCCGCGGCGATGTTCAACGTGCCGGCCATCTGGTTCGGCTGGTTCGCGATGATGCCGATCGGCGAGCCCTCAAGGCGGGCGAAACCGACGATGACGTTCGGCGCATAGAGCTCCTGCACCTGCAGAAACTCGCCGTCGTCGACGACCGACTCGATCACCGTGAGCATGTCGTACGGCTGGTTCGGTGAGTCTGGCACGATCGTGTTGAGCTGGCGGTCGGCGTCGGTGACCTCGAGGGTCGAGACAGCGTCGTAGGTCGGCAGCTCGGCGAGGTTGTTGTCGGGCAGGTAGCTGAGCAGGTTGCGCGCGTAGTCGAGCGCATCGTCTTCGTCCGACGCGAGGTAGTGCGAGACGCCCGACACCTTGTTGTGGGCGAGCGCGCCGCCGAGCTCCTCCATGCCGACGTCCTCGCCCGTGACAGTCTTGATGACGTCGGGGCCGGTGACGAACATGTGCGAGGTCTTGTCGACCATGATCACGAAGTCGGTGAGCGCGGGCGAGTACACGGCGCCACCGGCAGCGGGGCCCATGACGATCGAGATCTGCGGGATCACGCCCGACGCGCGCGTGTTGAGACGGAAGATCTCGCCGTACTTGCCGAGCGCGATCACGCCCTCCTGGATGCGCGCCCCGCCCGAGTCGAGGATGCCGATGATCGGCACGCCGGTCTTCAGCGCGTGCTCCATGATCTTCACGATCTTCTGCCCGGCGACCTCGCCGAGCGAGCCGCCGAACACCGTGAAGTTCTGCGAGTAGACGGCGACGTTGCGGCCGTGGATCGTGCCGGTGCCGATCACGACGGAGTCGCCGAACGGCCGGCTCTTGTCCATGCCGAACGCGGTCGTGCGGTGGCGCACGTACTCGTCGAACTCGACGAACGAGCCCGGGTCGAGCAGCGCAAGGATGCGTTCGCGGGCGGTGTTCTTGCCCTTGGCATGCTGCTTCTCGGCGGCACGAGCTTCGGCGTCGGTGACGGCCTCGGCGTGGCGGTGCTTCAGGTCTCGGATGCGGCCTGCGGTCGAGAGGTCGACCTCGGGCTCGCTCGCGGCGGGCTTGTCATTCATCCTGCCCACCCTATACGCGCCGGGGCCCCAATCTGTGGATGAAACCTCGTATACATCGCGGAAGATTCTTGACGAATGCCACAAAGCGCGGCAGGGTGCTCCATGATCACGCACGGATGCAGCCCGATCTCGGCCGATGCGGCCAATAATGGGAGCACTATGACTGCTGCCAGGGGACCCAAGATCGAATGGCTCGACACCGTCGACTCAACGAATGACGCCGTTCGCCGCCGATTCGCTGACGAGGAGCAGTTCGCGCAGTTCCAGACACTCGCGACCACGAACCAGACAGCGGGCCGCGGCCGGCTCGACCGCGAGTGGATCGAAACCCCGGATGCGTCGCTCGCGATCTCGACATATCTCGAGTTCTCGGCGGATGCGGCGCGCACGTCGATTGGTTGGGTCACCCTTGCCGCTGGCCTCGCGCTTCGGGCTACCCTCGCCGAGCTGGCGGGCCCCCACCAGGCGAGTCGCCTGCAGCTGAAGTGGCCGAACGACGTGCTCATCGAGGGCCGCAAGACCGCGGGCATTCTCGGCGAGATCCTCGGTGTCATCGCGGGCGGCGAGCGATTCGCCTGCGTCGTCGGCACCGGCATCAACCTGCGCGACCCGCAGGCGCTCACGACGCCGATCCCGATCGTCGCGCCGCCGGCCGCCGCGGGCGCGGCGTTCGCCGCGGCCCAGGTTTCGGAGGCGTTCGCGAACGCCGACGCCCTCGCGAACGCGACCTCGATCGCCGACCTCGGCGTGCACGTGCAGCACGAGGACCTCGCCGCCCGCTATGTCGGCGAGCTTGCCTCGCGCATCGACGGGCTCATCGGGCACGACGGCGACGCCGAAGCCTCGGGGCTCGCGGCCGAGCTGCGCGACAACCTCACGACCCTCGGTCGCCGCGTGCGCGTCAGCCGCCTCGAAGACACTGACCTCGTCGGCATCGCGAGCGGCGTCGCCTCGACGGGCGAACTGCTCGTCACCGATGACGCCGGCACCGAACACGCCGTGCGCGTGGGCGACGTGCAGCACCTCCGACTCGACGACGGGTCGCTCGCGTGAGCAGCCCCTTCGCACCCGGAGGCGGGCACCCGCAGCACGCTGGCCCGCCGCAGGTCGCCGGCCAACCGGAGTCGAGCGGCGCCGCGTATCCGCCCCGCCACGCGCAGCCGGCGCACCAGGCCCAGCCGCCGCGCGGCGTCGCCGAGGTGACCATTGCGCGCATCCGGCAGCACGCGAATCGCATCGTGATCCCGAGCCTCGTGATCATCGTGTGCGCTGCGTTCATTGGCTACGCGTTTCGCGAGCTGCGCGAGTCGGGCCCGTGGCTGTGGTGGGGCATCATCGCGGCCGTCGCGCTGGTGCTGCTCGGCTTCGTGCCGATCATTCTCTGGCTGCGCACCCGCTACACCATCACCACCTATCGCACCTCGACCCGCAAGGGCCAACCGCACAACACCACCCACGAGCTACCGCATCATGTCGTTTCGAGCGTCGAGATGCGCCGCAACGCCTGGCAGGCGATTTTCGGCAGCGGCACGATCACGTTGCTCTCGGTATCTGGACTGCGGATGCAACTGCGCGACGTGCCGAACGCGGTCACCGTGACCCAGGCGTTGCGTGAGCTGACGGGAAACCCCGAGCGGTAGGGTCAAATCACTGCAATAACTAGGAGGCCTACATGAGCATGGATGTATTTGAACGACGCGAATCTGAGGTCCGCGGGTACATCCGCGCATTCCCGGCCGTGTTCACCTCGGCGAAGGGGTCGCGACTCATCGCCGAAGACGGCACCGAGTACATTGACTTCTTTGCCGGTGCCGGAACGCTCAACTACGGACACAACAACGACAACTTCAAGCAGGCGCTGCTCGACTACATCGAGCGGGACGGCATCGTGCACGGCCTCGACATGGCCACGAGCGCGAAGCGCGAGTTCCTCGAGGCGTTCGAGCAGCACATCCTTACGCCCCGCGGACTCGACTACCGCGTGCAGTTCACGGGCCCGACCGGCGCCAACACCGTCGAGGCGGCGCTGAAGCTCGCGCGCATGGCGACGGGCCGCAGCAACGTCATCGCGTTCACGAACGCGTTCCACGGCGTCTCGCTCGGCGCGGTCGCGGCGACCGCAGGCTCGGGCTTTCGCAAGGCCGCCGGCGTCAACCTCGGCAACGTCACGCGCATGCCCTACGACGGCTACCTTGGCGCCGACTTCGACACGCTCGACCTGCTCGAGAAGATGCTCGACGACGCCTCGGGCGGCGTTGACGCCCCTGCGGCCGTGATCGTCGAGACGGTCCAGGGCGAGGGCGGCATTAATGTCGCCTCGCGCGAGTGGCTGCAGCACCTGCGCAAGCTCACCGACGACCGCGACATTCTGCTCATCGTCGACGACATTCAGGTCGGCGTCGGCCGCACCGGTCAGTTCTTCAGCTGGGAAGACTCGGGCATCGTGCCCGACCTCGTCACGCTCTCGAAGTCGATCGGTGGCTACGGCTTGCCGATGGCACTGCTGCTCATTCGCCCCGATCTCGACATCTGGAAGCCGGGTCAGCACTCGGGCACTTTCCGCGGCCTCAACCTCTCGTTCGTCGCCGCTCGCCGCGCGATCGAGACGTACTGGACCAACGACGAGTTCGAGCGCGGCATTGCCGAGCGCAGCGAGGTGCTGCGTGAGGAACTCGAGAAGCTCGCCGCCGAGCATCCCGCCCTCGAGCTCGAGGTGCGCGGCCGCGGCCTCGTCTACGGCGTCGAGTCGAAGGCCGACCGCACGTGGGCCGGCCGCATGAGCAAGGAAGCCTTCAAGAACGGCGTCATCATCGAGTGCGCCGGCTCGGACGATCAGGTGCTCAAGTTCCTGCCGCCGCTCGTCATCGAGCTCGACGAGCTGCGCGCCGGCGTGGATGTGCTCGCGCGCTCGGCCCGGAACCTCGCCGCCGTCGCGAGCTAGTTAGTCCGCCGGTCGCGCGGCCGCTAGGCGGTCGCGCGGCTGGGGGAGTAGACCCACCAGCGGTAGAGCACGAAGCGGAAAACCGAGCCGAGGCCGATACCGACCAGCTTTGAAATGTTGTCGGCGATCGGGCTCGTCCAGCCCATGCCGTAGTGGGTGAACCACAGCGGCAGCAGGCCGATGAGCATGCCGGCGAGGCTGACGGCGAAGAATTCGATCGCCTCGCGCGAGGTCGAGGTGTGGTGGCGTTCCTTACGGAACGTCCAGAAGCGATTGCCGGCCCAGTTGAAGATGATCGCGACGAGCGTCGCGATGATGTTCGCGGCCATCGGGCCCCACGTGACCTCGGAGGGCGACAGCACTGTCGCGCGCAGCCAGTTGAACACGCCCATGTCGACGACGACGCCGAGGCCGCCGATGAGCCCGAACTTCATGAGCTGCTTGAAGAGGTGGCCCCACCAGTCGCGGGTGCCGCGGCGGGGGTGATTGCCGGGGTGGGTTCGCGCGTCGGCCTCTTCAGCAGCAATGATCGCGATCGCACCCGATTGGGGGTGCCTGGTGTCGCGCCACGACGGATCGTGGTGGGGATGCTGCTGTTCAGTCAATGCGTGTCCGATGGGTCGGGTGCAGGGAAAGTCCTCGCGGGCCGTCGACCATTCTCGCATGAGAGACCCCTGCGCACGCTGATCTGGCGGTTGTGGATGCCACAATGGAGAGGATGTCGGCGGCCAGCGTGCACGTCATACAACGAGCGGAGGATTTTCATGCCAGTGCCAATCGTGGGTGTTATCGGCGGCGGCCAGCTCGCCCGAATGATGGTGCCGCAGGCGCTCGAACTTGGCATTGAGATCCGCGTGCTCGCCGAGACAGAGGGCTCGTCGGCACGCCTCGCGGCGACCGAGGTCGGCGACTACCGCGACCTCGAGACGGTGCGCGAGTTCGCCCGCGGTGTCGACGTCGTCACCTTCGACCACGAGCACGTGCCGCAGGACGTCCTCCGGGCGCTCGTCGACGACGGCGTCGCCGTGCATCCCGGGCCCCACGCCCTCGAGTTCGCGCAGGACAAGCTCGCGATGCGTCGCCGCCTCACCGAACTCGGCGCGCCGGTGCCCGAGTGGGCCGAGGTACGCACCGAGGCCGAGCTTGACGCATTCATCGCCGCGCACGACGGCGAGGCGGTGCTGAAGACGCCCCGCGGCGGCTACGACGGCCACGGCGTGCGCATCGTGCGCGCCGGCAGCGAGGGCGCCGACTGGTTCGGCGACTTCGAGGCGCTCCTCGTTGAGGAGCTCGTCGACTTCCGCCGCGAGCTCGCGCAGCTTGTCGCGCGCCGACCCTCCGGCGAGATCGTGGCCTGGCCGCTCGTCGAGTCGGTGCAGCAGAACGGCGTGTGCAAGGAGGTGCTCGCCCCGGCGCCTTCCGCCTCCCCACGCGAGCGCGAGGTGACGCGCGCGATCGCCGAGCAGATCGCATCCGGCCTCGACGTGACCGGGGTGCTCGCGGTCGAGCTGTTTGAAACCACCGACGATCGCGTGCTCATCAACGAGCTCGCGATGCGCCCGCACAACACGGGGCACTGGACGATCGACGGCGCTCGCACGAGCCAGTTCGAGCAGCACCTGCGCGCCGTGCTCGACCTGCCGCTTGGCGACGCGAGCGCCCGCGAGGCCGCGAGCGTCATGATCAACATTCTCGGCGGCCCGCAGCACGAAGCGATCACCGATCGCTTCGCCGCCGTGATGGCCCGCCACCCCGAGGCGAAGTTGCACACCTACGGCAAGTCGGCGCGCCCCGGCCGCAAGGTGGGCCACGTGACCGTGACCGGTGGCAACCTCGACGAGGTCGCCTACGCCGCGCGTTCCGCGGCCGCGATGTTCGACGATGAGGAGATCGCGGAATGACCACCGACGCGACGCCCCGCGTGGGCATCATCATGGGCTCAGACTCCGACTGGCGAGTCATGCACGAGGCCCGCGACATCCTCGCCGAGTTCGGGGTCGCCTGCGAGGTCGAGGTCGTGTCGGCCCACCGTACGCCCGACAAGCTGGTCGACTACGCCCGGCAGGCGCGCTCGCGCGGCCTCGAGGTGATTATCGCGGGCGCCGGCGGTGCGGCGCACCTGCCCGGCATGGTCGCCTCGATGACCACGCTGCCGGTGGTCGGTGTGCCCGTGCCGCTCAAGTATCTCGACGGGATGGACTCGCTGCTGTCGATCGTGCAGATGCCCGCGGGCATCCCGGTCGCGACCGTGTCGATCGGCGGCGCGAAGAACGCGGGAATTCTCGCCGCGCGCATCCTCGGTTCGCACGACGCGGCAGTGGCCGATCGGCTGCAGGAGTACGCGGACGGGCTCACCGCGATGGTCGATGAGAAGAACGCGGCGCTCAAGGCGCAGCTCTAGCGTTCGGCTTGGCCGACGGTTTTTCGCGAGCGCGCCGGGTATATTCCCTCGGGGCGTGATTGCGGTGTTCCGTCAGCCGCGCCCCTTCGCGTCCGCGACCTAGGCCTTTCATTTATGCACTCATCCTTCGCCCGCCCGCTGCGTCAGCCCGACGTGTCCTCACCCGAGTTCATGACTCGGCGAGCCTGGTGGCTACTCGTCGCCAACCTGCTCGTGCCGGGTGCTGGCCCGCTGCTTGCCGGCAACCGCCGATTCGGGCGCGCGGGGCTGCGGCTCTGGCTGCTGTGGGTGTACGTGCTCATCGCAGTGCTCGTGCTTTGGTTCGTGCTCCGCAGTGCGCTGTTCTTCCCGCTGACCACGTCTTGGGGGCTGCGGCTGCTCGCGTGGGTGTTCCTCGGCTACGGCCTCTGGATGGCCGTGACGATGGTCGAGACGATGCGGCAAGCGAGGCTCATTCGCGTGGATGCGCTCGCTCGCGGCCTGGTGCTCGTGGTCGCGCTGATCGCGACAGTGATTCCGGTGTTCGTTGGCGGTTTCATCGCGACGCAGATCGGCGTCGTGCGGAACACCGTCGACAACATCTTCGGCGGCGGCAGCGCGGGGCTAAAGCTGCCCGCCGACGGCCGCATCAACGTCATGCTGCTCGGCGGTGACGCGGGCGCGGACCGCGAGGGTGTGCGCCCCGACTCGATCAGCGTCATGAGCTTCGACGCGTTCACTGGCCAGGTTACGACGATCGGTCTGCCGCGTACGCTCACCGATTTTGGCTTCGTCGACGGCCCGATGCACGACATGTATCCCGATGGCTACACGGGCTGCAACGTCGACGTCTGCTACCTCAACTCGGTCTACACCGAGGTGACGGTGTGGAACTACGACATGTACCAGGATGCGGCCGACCACGGCTCCGAGCCGGCCATCGAGGCGACGAAGGACGCGGTCGAGTGGATCACCGGCCTCGACATTCAGTACTACGTGATGATCAACATGCAGGGGTTTGCCGACCTCGTGGATGCGATGGGTGGCGTCGAGATCGACGTCAAGGAGCGCATCGCGATGGGCATCAACGACGATGGCTCACCCGGCTGGACGCCGCCGACGGCGTACATCGAGCCTGGCCTGCAGACGCTGAACGGCGATCACGCCCTCTGGTACGCCCGCTCGCGCTACGAAACCACCGACTACGCCCGCATGGAGCGGCAGCGCGAGCTGCAGGACGCGATCATCGCGCAGCTGCCCGGCGCCATGGTGCAGCACTCGAGCGCAATCATGAACTCCCTCGACGAGGTCGTGACAACTGACATCCCGAAGGGGCAGATCGGCATCATCGCCGACCTCGCGCTGAAGTCGCGCGGCCGCGACGACAACATCCGCCTCGACCTCGCGCCGCCGCTGTTCCAGATCGAGGACGTCGTGCCCGATTACGAGTACGGCCACACCCTCATCGAGGACGCCCTGGCGGGCAACGACCCGAACGCGACGCAGTAGCGCGCGCATCCGGTCCCTGAGCTTGTCGAAGGGCCGACCCGTGCACGTGGCCGGGCCCACGACACAAAGTGATGGCAAGCTACAACGGATTCTCGATATCCGTTGTAACTTGCCATCACTTTGTTGAGCGTCTTACTCCCCGCTGGCTGCCACCTCGGGCCACGTCCGCTCACGGAGGCCATGGCCTCCCGCGTACGCAACAAATTCCGGCTCGGACCAGCCCGCGAGAAGTGAGTCGTCGACCTTCCAAATCTCAACGCCGATAGGATGGCAGACCTCGACGGGGTCATGGGCTTCGTCGCCCCACATTGGTACTGACAGATCGCCGCCTGGGCAGGTCGATAGTGCCATCAGCACATCCTGCTCGGCAAACATTTCGAAGTAGTCCCCGACCTTGGCCGGGCACGTCTTCATGAAGTACTGGTCCTGGTCGTTCAGCCCGGTGCACTGAAAGACATTCAGCACATCGTGGACGTCAAACTCAGTGAGCCCGAATGGACGAACCGCCCGCGTCAGGTTGGAGTGGCAGTGGTAGTCGAAATCTTCACCGGTGAGCATCCGATTGACGTACGGGTCGCACCGCGTACCGAGAGTGTCATGCACTCGGCCGCCTTCGTTGTCGACGCCGTAATCCTCGAGGGTGTCTGCGGTGATCGTGACGAGCGGGCGGAGATAGGGAAGCGTCGACCAAAGTCGGTCGAACGTCGTCACGTGCGCGGCCTGCAACTGTCGGGTGCGCGCTGCCCAGAATCGTTCGCGGGGGTTGTGTCGATTCCAGATGTTGAGGTCGCCGACCTGGCCGCCCTCAACTGTCACAAGACGACAGACGTGTCCCGCGGGCACTTCCCAAGCAACGCCGCTTCGAATCGGGATTTCGAAGGATCCGACGTGGGTTCGCGAGTCAGTTTCAGTCGCAATCGCTCCGTAGAACTCCTTGTCGACTTCGAGTGCCGGGCCCTTGTACGCCGCTTCAGTAAGCGCAGCTGTGCGCTGCTGTTCTTCCAATGTCATGCTCCTATGTACTGATCAATGGGAAAAAATTGGTCATGCAGATTCGCGCTCAGCTGCGCGAATCGCATCAACCACGCTGGTTTCTGAGTCGACGAGGTATCGCTCGAGTTCGGTGATTGCTTCTGCGCGGTTACCGGAAAGAATGAGATTCGCGATTTCCCGATCGCGGGGTATCCACCGGGCCTGGAACTTGGCCTCGTTATTCATGACAGCGAATGCGAGTCGCAACTGCGCTGCAATCTTCTCGAAGAATGCGTCAAGCGTTGCTGAGCCGGCCAATCTCACGATCGCCTGATGGAAATTGAGGCTTGCAGTGCCCACACCTGACCAGGCGCCTGCGGCGAGGACAGCTTCGGCGTGCTCCGTCACTTTCTCTAACGCAACGAAGTGTTCGTCAGGTGCGTTCGCGCTCTGGCGAACAGCGCCGATTTCGATAACTCGGCGTGCTTGGTAGAGGTTTCGGACGTCATTGGGGCTCAACGAGCGCACCATGTAGCCAAGGTTGCGAGTCCAGGTGGCGAGTTCATCCGCCACGAGAAGTCGCAAGGCCTCCCGCGCCGTATTGCGCGAAACCTTCTGCTCCACGGCAACGGTCGCGTCGATCAAACGAGTTCCAGGCTTCAGTTCGCCTCGCAGGATTTGCAACCGGAGGGCGCCGAAAACTGCATCGGAGGCCGACTGGCGGCGCCCACCCTTGCCGGGTGCATCGGTTGCAGTGGTGGATCTGGTCACGGTGATGAGCGTAGCAAGGAAATCTCTACTGTTGAACACTGAAAGTGCTCTACTTCGCCGTATTTATCAGCGAGTGTGGGTCCTTGCTCGTTCTTTTCGCTCTCCGTTGACAGAACTGTTCAACAGTTCTACGCTCCGAGCATGGAAGCGCGCAGAAAACATCGACTCCTGGGCGGCATCGCGGCCGTCTTCATCCTTGTCCTCACGCTCGTGGCGCCGTTTGGCCTCCGCGGCGAGCAATCGGCCGCGGCCTCGGCAGACAAAGGGCCGCTGAGGATCGGGTCAGACCTAACCTATCCGCCGTATGCCTACTTCGAAGGCAGCACCCCCGCTGGCTTCGACCCTGAATTCATGACTGAGATTGTAGGCAAACTCGGCCGCGAGCCGGAATTCATTGACACCCGGTTCGAGCAACTCATTACGAGCCTGCAGTCCGACCACTTCGATGTGGTGGCCTCCGCGCTCTACATCACGGAAGAACGGGCCAAGTCGGTCACCTTCATTCCCTACTTCATGACCGGAAACTCGATCGTCACGCAGACGTCCTCGTCACCGCTTCAGTCAGCCGCGGATCTCTGTGGCCTCACCGTCGCGGTCATCAAGGGTGGGGAAGTGGCGACCCAGCTCCGCGGCGAGGCCAGCGACGCTTGTGCCGAAGCGGGCGAAGGTGCTGTCGATGTGCGCGACTTCACCACCGACTCTGAAGGGGCACAGGCGCTGATGTCGGGGCAGGTGGACGCTCAGGTCAGCGACGCGGCTGTCGCCAAGACGGCAGTGGACACGTCGAACGGTCGCCTCGTCATTACGAGCAATGACCTGCTTTGGCCGGTGCCGGTTGGCATTGCGGTAAGCAAGTCAAACACTCAGCTGGCGGAACAGCTGCGTGGTGCCCTCGACCAGATGCGCGCCGACGGTAGCTACCAGGCGCTCCTGGACAAGTACAACCTGCAGGAGCCTGATGAGGCTGCCGTGCGTGAGGCACTCGGTTCGGAGGCGGATTCGACCGGCACCGGTGGTTTCGCGTTTGACTGGGGCTACACGTTCGCGCAATTCGGCAATTCGCAGTTCTGGCTGGCGTCGCTCGTTGTGATCGCGCTGTCGGTGCTCGCGTGGGTCATTTCGACGGTGCTCGGTATGTTTGTCGCCCTTGGCCGGCAGTCAAAGCAGGCGTGGCTGCGCGGCATACTCAACGTGTACGTCTGGTTCTTCCGGTCATTGCCGCTACTGGTGCTGCTGATCTTCGTCTACAACGCACCGCAGGTTATCCCTGAACTTCGCGGAATCATTGGCTCTCCCTTCGCGGCCGGCCTCTTGGCAATGGTGCTGTCGGAAACTGCCTATATCTCTGAGATCCACCGCGGCGGCCTCAAGTCAGTTGCTGGCGGCCAGGGTGAAGCGGGGCGGGCGCTCGGTATTCCGTGGGGCGGCGTTCAGCGGCGGATCGTCATCCCACAGGCGTTCCGCGTTGCGCTGCCGGCGTTGGGTAACGAGTTCGTCACCATCATCAAACTGACGTCGCTGGTGTCCGCGATCTCGCTCACGGAGATCCTGCTGGTGGGTCAGCGCCTCTACACCCAGAACTTCAAGGTGCTCGAGACGCTGCTCGTGGTAGCGATCTTCTACGTGATGATCGTCACCATTTTCGACCAGCTCCTGAAGCTGCTCGAGCGCCGCTTGGACGTGAATCGCAGGTCTGCAACGGCGAAGGTAACGCTGTCGACTGGAGTGGTTGACGTGGTTGCCCCAATCAATGGTCGTGTCGGGGTCCCTCACGTGGGCGAGCCAGTGATCCAAGTCCAGGAGCTCCGCAAGTCCTACGGCGACACGGAGGTCATTAAGGGTGTCGACCTTGACGTGCACCCCGGAGAAGTTGTGGCCATCATCGGTCCGTCCGGCTCGGGTAAGACGACACTGATTCGAACCCTCAATGCCATGGAAACCATCAATGGTGGCGACGTTCTCTTCCATGGTGAGCCAGTCGGGTATCACAAGACCACCGATGGCAAGTACAGTGTCGCGGTGGACCGCGATGTTGCGAAGGTGCGCGCCAAGGTGGGAATGGTGTTCCAACAGTTCAACCTATTCCCGCACAAGACTGTGCTCGAGAACGTCATCTTTGCGCCGGAGTATCTCAACCGGGATGACAAGCGGCGACTCGAAGACCGTGCGCACCAGTTACTCGCAAAGGTTGGGATGGATGACCATGCGAATAAGTACCCGCATCAGCTTTCGGGTGGCCAGCAACAGCGAGTCGCGATCGCGCGAGCATTGGCTATGGACCCGGAGGTGCTGCTCTTCGACGAGCCGACAAGCGCGCTCGACCCTGAGTTGGTCGACGAGGTGCTGCAGGTCATGACTGAGCTGGCGGCCGAGGGCCTCACGATGGTTGTGGTCACGCACGAGATGAGGTTTGCGCACGAGGTTGCGGACTGGGTTGTACTGATGGATCAGGGGCAGGTCGTCGAAGAAGGGCCGTCCGACAAGGTCTTCACGAACCCCGACCACCAACGTACGAAGCGGTTCCTCAGCAAGTTCGAGAGCTAGGGCACCTGTCGACAAAGTGACGGCAAGTTACATCGGATTCTCGAAATCCGCAGTAACTTGCCATCACTTTGTTTCGGGCGCACTTTAGTGGGGCGGTGGGCGGCGATCCTTCGACCCCTCGACAAGCCCAGGGTTCGCGCGTGCGGGCTAGCTGAGGCCGAGGCGCGAGTAGGTCGAGAGCAGCAGGCGTTCGGAGTCGGCGAGGTAGTCGGTGAGGGCGGCGGATGCGGCGGCCAAGTCATCGGCTTCGATGGCCGCGAGGATCACCTCGTTGCGGCCCATGAACGGCTGGTGGAGTCGCTCCGGGTCGTTCAGTCGCAGGAACGCGAGGCGCATCTCGGCGGCGACGTTCTCGAACGCGCTGACCACCCGCGGGCTGTCGCTGAAGCGCACGAGGGCTGAGTGGAAGTGCATATTCTCAGTACCGACTGCGGGCCAGTCGCCAGCATCTTCGGCGGCCCGCGCATCCTTGACCGCCGCCGTCATGTCGGCGTACGCGGGATGCAGGCGTGAGCCGCTCGCGAGGGCGCCGAGCTCGAGGATGCGACGCATCCGGTAGATGTCGATGACGTCGGCCATCTCGGGGGAGGCCACCGAAACGCCGCGGTTGGGGATGCGCGTGATGAGTCGCTGCTCGGCCAGCGCTTGGAATGACTCGCGCAGCGTGTTCCGCGAGACCCCGAACGACTCGGCCACCGCGATCTCCGAGAGTCGCTCGCCCGGCGCATACTGACCGGCCGTGATGGCCTCGCGCAGTTCGTGCGCGACCTTGGGCATCGCGGCGCGGTCGGGCGGGAGCGTCGTCATATTCGCGAGCGTAGTCGAACGTCGACGAGGGCCCGCAATGTAAAGAAAGATTATTGAACATTGCGCGTAAAGAAAACTTCTGCGTACTCTGTCCCCATATCCACACCAAGTTGTTGAACAATCCTTGCGGGAATGTTCAGCAAGACGTAGGGTCGCTCGTACGCAGAACGCGCACCCCCGTCAACGACGCCGAGGAGTTCGTCATGGCTGACGATCGCACCATCTCCACCGACACCCCGTCCAAGCAGAAGGCGAAGGAATTCGCCAAGTCCCGCAGAGGCCCCATCCTCGGCGCGATCTTCCTCATGGCGACGAGCGCCATCGGCCCGGGTTTCATCACCCAGACCGCCACGTTCACGTTCCAGATGGGCGCGGCATTCGCGTTCGCGATCCTCGTGTCGATCCTCGTCGACTTCGCGGTGCAGATGAACATCTGGCGCATCATCACCGTCGCAAGCAAGCGCGCCGGGCAGCTCGCGAACGAGGCCGTGCCGGGCTTCGGCTACGTCCTCGGCATCCTCATCGTCATCGGCGGCCTCGCCTTCAACATCGGCAACATCGCGGGCGGTGGCCTGGGCCTCAACGCGATGCTCGGCATCGACGCGAAGCTCGGCGGCATAATCACCGGCCTCCTGGCTATCTGCATCTTCCTCTGGAAGCGCGCCGGCCGCATCGTCGACATCGTCGTGATGATCCTCGGCGTCGGCATGATCGTGCTCACGATCGTCATGGCGATCGTCTCGAACCCGCCGGTCGGCGATGCCCTGCGCCAGACCGTGCTGCCCGACGACATCAACTTCGCGACGATCACGACGATCGTCGGCGGCACCGTCGGCGGCTACATCACCTACGCGGGCGCGCACCGCTACCTCGACTCGGGCCTCACCGGCCCCGAGCACGTCAAGGCCATCTTGGGCGCGTCGATGAACGGCATCCTCGTCACCGGCATCATGCGCTACGTGCTGTTCCTCGCGATCCTCGGCGTCGCGGCCTCGGGCTTCACCCTCGACATGGCCGACCCGAACCTCAACCCGGCGGGCGCCGCGTTCCAGTACGCGATGGGCGAGGCCGGCCTCCGCGTCTTCGGCATCATCTTCTGGGCGGCCGCGATCAGCTCGGTCATCGGTGCCGCGTACACGTCGGCGACGTTCCTCTCAGTCTTCAGCAAGAAGCTCAACGACGGGTGGCCGCTGCGCATCGCGACCGTCGCGTTCATCGCGGTCTCGCTCGTGCTCTACATGCTCTGGGGCGCCGCGCCCGCGTCGATCCTCGTGTTCGTCGGCGGCTTCAACGGCCTCATCCTGCCGATCGGCCTCACGATCTTCATGTACATCGGCTGGTTCCGTCAGAAGGACCTGCTGCACGGCTACAAGTACCCCGTGTGGTTGCTCGTCTTCGGTACCCTCGCGACCGCGCTCACCTGGTACATGGGCACCGTCTCGATCGTGCCGATCTTCGAAATGATCACCGGCGCCTAAGCGCCAAGGAAGGAACCACAGATGGCCACCATCGACCTCAACTCCGACCTCGGCGAGAACACCCCGGACCGCCAGGTCGCCGACGACGCCGCGATGCTCGAGATCGTCACGAGCGCGAACGTTGCCGTCGCCTTCCACGCGGGCGACCCCGTCGGCATCCGCGACACCCTCACGAAGGCGCGCGAGCACGGCGTGACCGTCGGCGCGCATCCGGGCTACCGCGACTACGCGAACTTCGGCCGCATCGCCGTCGACATCGACGACGCGACCCTGCAGGCCGACGTCGAGTACCAGCTCGGCGCGCTGCAGGCCCTCGCGAAGAGCGTCGGCACCCCAGTGAAATACGTGAAGCCGCACGGCGCGCTCTACAACACGATCGCGAAGGATGCGCGGCAGGCGAAGGTCGTGGCCGCGGCGGTTCGCGCGATCGACCCGAACCTCGTGTTCCTCGGGCTCGCGGGCGGCGTGAGCGTTGAGATCGCCGAGCGGGCGGGCCTCACCGTGGCCCGCGAGGCCTTCGCCGACCGCGCCTACGAGGCCGACGGCTCGCTCATGTCGCGCACGAAGGAGGGGTCGGTCCTCCACGAGGCCGAGCTCGTCGCCGAGCGGATGCTGCGCCTCGTCAACGAGCGCATCATCACCGCCGCTGACGGTACTGAGGTGCACCTGGCTGCCGACTCGATCTGCGTGCACGGCGACAGTGCCGGCGCGATTCAGATGGCCGCGGCGGTGCGCGAGGTGTTCACCGGCCAGGGCGTCGACCTCGCCGCATTCGCGAAGTAGGCGACACGATGCTTATCTACGCCACCGGCGACGACCTCGCCTCGGGCCAGGTTGCACGCAGCGCGGCCCGCGGGGGCAACGATGCGCCGACCAGCGGCGTCGCGTCAGGTGTCGTCCAGACGAACTTCATCTCGGTGCCCCGGGACTGGGCGTACGACGTGTTGCTCTACGCGCAGCGGAACCCGAAGCCATGCCCCGTGCTCGAGGTGATCGAAGACGGCGACTTCGAGTCGAAGCTCGCGCCGGGCAGCGACTTGCGCACCGACTTGCCGCGGTATCGCGTGTGGCGCGACGGCGTGCTCGCCGAAGAACCGACGGATGCGCGCGAGGCGTGGGCCGAGCATCACGACCTCGTCACGTTCCTAATCGGCTGCAGCTTCACCTTCGAGGCGGGGCTTGCGGCGGCGAACATTGAGATCCGCCACCAGACCCTCGGCCGCAACGTGCCGATGTACCGCACCGCCGTCGATTGCGAGCCGGCGGGTCGCCTGCGTGGCAAGCTCGTCGTCTCGATGCGGCCGATTCCGGCCGACCGGGTTGCCGATGCGGTGCAGATTTCCGGTCGTACCCCGGCCGTGCACGGCGCTCCGGTGCACATCGGCGACCCCGCCGTGCTCGGCATCGACCTCGACAACCCCGAGTTCGGCGACGCCCCAGCGCCGCTACGCGACGGCGAGGTGCCCGTGTTCTGGGCGTGCGGCGTGACCCCGCAGGCGGCGATCATGGAATCCCGCGTGCCCTTCGCGATCACCCACGCCCCGGGCCGCATGTTCGTGACCGACGTGCGCAACGAGAGCTACACCGTATGACCCAGCCCGGCATCACCCGAATCCTGCCGATGAGCGACCGCGCGATCCTCGTCGAGTACACCGACCTGGATGCGGTGCTCGCGCACTTCGCGCCGCTCGAGTCGGCCGCGCTCGCGGGCGTCGAGGAGCTCATCCCCGCCGCGAGCACGACGATGGTGCGCTTCGACCCGACCCTCACCGACGCGCGGAGCCTGGCCCGGCGCATCCGCGAGATGCCCGCGGCCGAGCACGCCGCATCCGACCATGATGCGGTAACCGTCGACGTCGTCTACTCGGGCGAGGACCTCGCCGGGCTCGCCGACAGCCTCGGCGTCTCGAGCGAGGAGCTCGTGCGCCGCCACACCGAGGCGACGTGGCGTGGCGCCTTCGCCGGCTTCGCGCCCGGCTTCGTCTACTGCGTCGGTGACGACCCGTTCTTCGAGGTGCCGCGCCGGCCATCGCCGCGCACGCGCATCCCGGCCGGCTCGGTCGCGCTCGCCGGCAACTTCTCGGCGGTGTACCCGCGCGAGTCGCCCGGCGGCTGGCAGCTCATCGGCCGCACGCCCGAGCGGATGTGGGACTTGGAGCGCACGCCGCCCGCGTTCATCCAACCCGGGCAGGAGGTGCGCTACCGCGCCGTGCGCGACGAGGTCGACCTCAGCGGCGCCGCGCCCCGCACGACCGAGCTGCCGCCGGTGCCGGGGGATGCGCGCGCGCTCGAGATCGTGCGCCCGGGCGCCCAACTGCTGCTGCAGGATCTCGGCCGGGCCGGGATGCTCGGGATGGGCGTCGCGGCGTCGGGCGCGGCCGACCGGCGCGCGCTGCGGGCCGCGAACCGCATCGTCGGCAACGACAGCGACACCGCGGTGCTCGAACTCGCGGGCGGCGGCGCCGAGCTGCTCGCCTGCGCAGAGGGCGTCATCGCGTGGACCGGCGCGAGCGGGCGTCGAACGATCGTCAGCGCCGAGGGCGACGAGTACCCGTTCGAGCGCGGCGTGCCGACCGCGGTGTCGGCGGGCGACCGCATCCACCTCTCGGGCTTCACGCGCGGGCTGCGCGGCTACCTCGCGGTGCGCGGCGGCTTCGCGGTCGACGACGTGCTCGGCAGCCTCACGACCGACACGCTTTCTGGCGTCGGCCCGCAGCCGCTTGCGGCGGGCGACGTGCTCCCGCTCGGCGACGACCGGGCCGCGCGCGCCGTCGAGCCGAACGACGCGGCGCGCCCCGAGCTGCCCGCGCACGACGAGCTCGTCGAGATCGACATTGTGCTCGGCCCGCGCACCGACTGGTTCAGCGCCGCGGCGCTCGAGACGCTCACGGGCCAGGAGTGGCGCGTGACCGCGCAGTCCGACCGCGTCGGCGTGCGCCTCGAGGGCGACACCCCGCTCGAGCGCGTCGTCACCGCCGAGCTGCCGAGCGAGGGCGCCGTCACGGGCGCGATCCAGGTGCCGGCGAACGGCCAGCCCGTGCTCTTCTTGCCCGACCATCCGCTCACGGGCGGCTACCCCGTCATCGGCGCCGTCGTCGACGCCGACCTCGACCGCGCCGGGCAGCTCGCGCCCGGCATGCGCGTGCGCTTCCACGTCGTGCGCGAATTTACCGAACTGTAAGCACGAAAGGCCCCACCATGCAGCGCATCCTCATTGCCAATCGTGGCGAAATCGCCGTGCGCGTCGCGCGCGCCTGCGCCGACGCCGGTTACACCTCTATCGCGGTCTACGCCGACCAAGACGCGGACGCGATGCACGTCCGGCTCGCCGACGAGGCCTACGCGCTCGGCGGCACGACCCCAGCCGACAGCTACCTCAACATCGCGCGCATCCTCCAGGTCGCGCGGGCCGCGGGCGCCGACGCCGTGCACCCGGGCTATGGCTTCCTCAGCGAGAACGCGTCGTTCGCGCGCGCGGTCGAGGATGCGGGGCTCACCTTTATCGGCCCGACCCCTGAGTCGATCGACCAGCTCGGCGACAAGGTGACCGCCCGCCAGATCGCGACCTCCGTGGGCGCGCCCCTCGTGCCCGGCACCGACAAGCCGCTCGAGAGCGCGGATGAGGCGGTCGCCTTCGCGCGCGAGGCCGGGCTCCCCGTGGCGATCAAGGCCGCGTACGGCGGCGGCGGTCGTGGCCTCAAGGTCGTGCGCCGCCTCGACGAGGTCGGCGACGCCTTCGAGTCGGCGACGCGCGAGGCCGTCACCGCCTTCGGCCGCGGCGAGTGCTACATCGAGCGGTTCCTCGACCGCCCGCGCCACGTCGAGGTGCAGGTCGTCGGGGACGGCGCGGGCAACGTGCTCGTCGTCGGCGACCGCGACTGCTCGCTGCAGCGCCGCAACCAGAAGCTCGTCGAGGAGTCGCCGGCGCCCGACCTGCCCGCCGACGCACGCGAGCGCATCCATACCGCCGCCCGCGAGATCTGCGGCGCCGTGAACTACCGCGGCGCGGGCACCGTCGAGTTCCTCCTTGGCGAGGACGGCACCGTGTCGTTCCTCGAGGTGAACACGCGCCTCCAGGTAGAGCACCCGGTGACCGAGCTCACGAGCGGCATCGACCTCGTGCTCGAGCAGTTCCGCGTCGCTGAGGGCCGCGGCCTCTCGCGCACCGACACCCCCGAGCCAGTGGGCCACGCGATCGAGTTTCGCATCAACGCCGAGGACCCGGGTAGGGGCTTCCTGCCCTCGCCCGGTGCCGTCGAGCACCTGCACCAGCCGGGCGGCCCCGGCGTGCGCTGGGACGGCGGTGTCGAGGCCGGCGACCGCGTCGAGGGCGCGTTCGACTCGATGATCGCGAAGCTCATCGTGGTTGGCGACGACCGCGCCGCAGCCCTCGCGCGCTCGCGGCGCGCGCTGCGCGAGACGTCGATCGAAGGCGTCGCAACCGTGCTGCCGTTCCACCGCACCGTCGTCGAGCATCCGGCCTTCGTAGGGGAGCGGCTCGGCGTCTACACGCAGTGGATCGAGACCGAACTTCTGCCCGAACTCGAGACGCAGCCGCGCGCGAAAGCCGCGCCCGCGCCGGCCTTGCGCCGCGTCGTTATCGAGGTCGACGGCCGCCGCGTCGAGCTAGGCCTGCCTGAGGAACTGCTCGGCAGCCTGCGCGCGGCTGACGCCGGCGCATCCGGCCCTGTCGCAGCATCCGCGGCACCCGACCAGCACGAGGATGCGCTGCTCGCGCCGGTCTCGGGCACGCTCGTGCGCCGGCTTGTCGCCGAGGGCGCACAGGTGGCCGAGGGCGACGCCGTCGCGGTGTGCGAGGCGATGAAGATGGAGACGAAGGTGCTCGCCGAGCGCACCGGCACGATCGTCTGGCTCGTCGAGGAGGGCGCGACGGTCATCGTCGACGCTCCGATCGCCCGCGTCACCGAGTAGGGGAGTGCGCCGGCCCTAGAGGTCGGCGTGCAACCGCCAGACGAGGTCGGCCGAGTAGCTCCACGAGTAGATCGGGACGCGGTCGTGGCCCGCGGTGACGAGGCTCTGGCGGAGCTCCTCGTCGCCGAGCACGTTCTTCAGCGCGACCGCGAGGCGCTCGACGAAGGTCGATTCCTCGACGAGGGGCACGTGGATGCCGGCGCCGCCGGCGACCTCCATGAGCGCCGGAACGTCGGTGTGCACCACCGCCGTGCCGGCGCGGAACGCCTCAAGGATCGGCAGACCGAAGCCCTCGTCGATCGAGGGCATGCAGAACACCGTCGCACGGTCGTAGGCCACGGCGAGGTCGGTGTTCGAGATAAAGCCGAGCGTCTTCACGCGCGAACGCTCGACGCCGGCCTCGGCGCAGAGTGAGTCCCAGTTCACGTCGCCCCAGCCGTCGGGGCCAGCGTGCACGAGTTGGGCGTCGGGAATCTTCGCGAGCGCCTCGACGAGCTTGTTCAGGCCCTTGCGGGGTTCGAGCGTGCCGACGGCGAGGATGTACGTGTCGGGCAGGCCGAGTCGCTCGGCGACCTCGTCGGGGTTCTCGGGCAGGTGCACGTCGCGCGACGGCGCGCCCGGAATCACCCGCAGGCGGTCGCCGAAGTTGTAGAGCTCGGCGACCTGCTCGGCGACCGCGTGCGTCGGCGTGACGATTGCGGCCGCGTGCTGCCAGGCGCGCTTGAGCTGGCGCTTGTGCCACCGCACGCCGTTCGTCGTGAGGGTCTCGGGATGCGTCCACGGCACGGTGTCGTGCACCGTCACGACGGTCTGCACGCCGCCATCGCTACCGAGCGGCTGCAGCGGCGCGAACAGGCTCGGCGCGTGGATGAGCCCGCCGCCGATCGCGCCCGTGAGCAGGCCGCGCGACCAGGACTGCGCGAGCGTGGAGCGGCTCAGCTTGGTGACCTCGAGGTGTGCGAGGCCGGGGAAGCGCTCTTCGATCTGCTCGACCGTGGGCGCACCCTCGCCCTTCGGCGGGGTGATGATGCCCTCAACCTCGCAGCCCGCTGGGGCACGCGAAATCACCTCGCGGGCGAGGTTCTCGGCGTACCGCCCGATGCCTCCGGGCACGGGCGCGACGAGCTGGTCGAGCAGAAACTTCAGCGTCACCATGTGGACGTGAGCACTCCATCCTCAGCGGCCGCCTCGAGGGCGTCGCGCCAGTTGCGCATCGGTTCGATGCCCGCGGCGCGCCACGCGTCGTGACCGAGCACCGAGTAGGCGGGGCGTGCCGCAGGGCGCACGAAGGCGGCCGAGTCGGTCGGCTTGACGCGCTCCGAGTCGTGGCCAGCCAGGTGGAAGATCTCGCGGGCGAAGCCGAACCAGGTCGTCTCGCCCGAGTTCGTGCCGTGGTAGATGCCGGCCGGCGCCTGCGCGTCGAGCAGCTTCACCGTCTGTTCGGCGAGGTCGCGCGTGTAGGTCGGCTGCCCGAGCTGGTCGTTGACGACCGTGATCTCGGGGTTGTTCTCGGCGAGCTTCACCATGGTCTTCGCGAAGTTCGGGCCGCCGGCACCGTAGAGCCAGGCGGTGCGCACGATGAACGTGCCCTCCGGATGCGCGGCGAGCGCGAGCTCCTCGCCCGCGGCCTTGGTGCGGCCATAGGCGTTGAGCGGGTCGCGCTGCTCGTTCTCGGCGTACGGAGCCTGGGCGTTGCCCTGAAACACGTAGTCGGTCGAGAAGTGCACGAGCTTCGCGCCGGCCTCGGCCGCTGCCTTCGCGAGGTGCTCGACGGCGGTCGCGTTGATCGCGTACGCGGCGTCCTCATCGGCCTCGGCGTTGTCGACCGCGGTGTACGCGGCGGCGTTGATGACGACGTCGTGGCCGGCGACCGCGCTGCGCACGGCGTCGGCGTCGGTGACGTCGAGATCTTGCCGTGTCAGCGCCGTGACCTCGCGGCCAGCGAGTGCGCGCTGCAGGTCTTGCCCGAGCATCCCCGCCGCGCCGGTGATGAGGTACCGAGTCACTTCTGCGCCTCCAAGGCGGCGCGCTCCTTCAGCGGCTCCCACCAGGCGCGGTTGTCGCGGTACCACTGCACAACCTCGGCGAGGCCCTGCTCGAACGGCACCAGCGGCTCGTAGCCGAGCTCGTTCTCAATCTTCGAGATGTCGACGCAGTAGCGCAGGTCGTGCCCCTTGCGGTCCTCGACGTGGTCGACGTACGAGTCGTCCTTGCCCATGAGCTCGAGGATCTTCTCGGTGATCTCGACGTTGGTCAGCTGCGTGCCGCCACCGATGTTGTAGACCTCGCCGGCGCGACCGTTCGCGAACACGAGCGCGATACCGCGGCAGTGGTCGTCAACGTGGAGCCAGTCCCGCACGTTCTCACCGGTGCCGTAGAGCGGCACGTGGCGGTCGTCCATGAGGTTCGTGACGAACAGCGGGATGAGCTTTTCGGGGAAGTGGTACGGGCCGTAGTTGTTCGAGCAGCGGGTGATCGATGCGTTCAGGCCGTGGGTGCGGAAGTACGAGCGCACGAGTAGGTCGCTGCCTGCCTTCGACGCCGAGTACGGCGAGTTCGGCTCGAGTGGGAACTCTTCGGTCCACTCGCCCTCTTCGATCGAGCCGTAGACCTCATCGGTCGACACGTGCACGAAGCGCTTCGTGCCGTGCTTCAGGGCCGCGTCGAGCAGTCGCTGCGTGCCGAGCACGTTCGTCTCGACGAAGATCGCGGCGTCGCGCACCGAGCGGTCGACGTGTGACTCGGCGGCGAAGTGCACGACGCCGTCGATGGTCGGGAAGATCTCGTCGAGCAGCGCGGCGTCGCGAATGTCACCCTCGATGAAGGTGTAGCGGGGCGAGTCGGCGATCGGGTCGAGGTTCTCGCGCACACCCGAGTAGGTGAGCGAGTCGAGCACGACGATCTCGGCGCCCTCGACGCCGGGGAGTTCGTCGCGCAGCGCGCGGCGAACGAAGTTCGAGCCGATGAAGCCGGCCCCGCCGGTGACGAGCAGTTTCATTGCAGTCCTCCCTATGAGCGTGTGGCAGCGAGCCTGCCACACTCCGCGCAGCGCGCAGAAACAGCACATAGCCTACCGGCACGATGCCGAAAACCATGTTGAATCGGTAGCGTTGAAGTGTGAAGAGTGCCGAAGCTGTGGGCAAGATCGTCGCCATCGTCGTGAGCTGGAACGGCGGCGATGAGACCGTCGCCGCGCTCGCGTCGCTCGTCGAGCAGGATGCCGGGGTCACCCGCGACGGCGACGCGCGCCAATTACAGGTGGTCGCGGCCGACAATCACTCGGGCGACGACTCGGTCGCGCGCATCTGTGCCGGTGTGCCCGAGGCCGAGGTCTTCGAGCTCGGCGACAACCTCGGTTACGGCACGGCCGCGAACCGCGCGATGGCCGCGTACCCGGCCGACGCCTATGTGATCTGCAACCAGGATGCCGTGTACCAGCCCGGCTTCATCGCGGCGCTCGCGGATGCACTCGAGGGCGACCCGCGCGTCGGCGCCGCGACCGCGCAGGTGCGGCTCGCGGGGCGCTTCGTGCGGGTCTCGGAGGCGGGCTTCGAACCGGGCGAGCGCGTGCTCGTCGGGCACGACGGGGTCGAATGGCGGGATGCGCGCGAGGGTGAGGCGGGCGAGGAACTGCTCAACTCGACCGGCAATCAAGTGACGAAGTCGGGCAACGGCCTCGATCGCGGTTGGCTGCAACCAGTGAGCACCGAGTATTCCCCGGCCGTGTTCGGCCTTCATGGCGGGGCCACGATGCTGCGGGCGTCGGCCGTCGCGCCGCTCGGCGGCTTCGACGAGGGCTACTTCATGTACTACGAAGACACCGATCTTTCGTGGCGGCTGCGCAAGGCTGGCTGGCGCGTGGCCTACGTTTCAGGCGCCGTTTCGGTGCACGCCCACGCGGGCTCGTCGGGCACCGAGTCGGCGAACTTCGTGCGTTGGAACCGACGTAACCGGTTGCGCTGTGCGCTGCGCAACGGGCCATTCGACATGAAGCTGCGGGCGCTCGTGCGCACCGCCGGGGCATCGGCGAAGGCGGCGCTGCGCTCGGTGCGGGCCCCGGCTGCTGCTCCCGCCAGCGACCACCTCGTGCTCGACTTCACCTCGCTGCCGCCGCAGCTCGGGGGAGTGGGGCGCTACCTCGAGGGCCTCGCGACGGGGCTCGCCGAACTTGACGCGACCGGGCAGAGCGTGGCGCGCACGTACCTCGTCAAGCCCGAGCACGTCGAGCACTTCCGCGCCCTCGACGCGGCTGCGGGCATCCAGGCCGTGCCGGAGTGGGTCGGCAAGCGGGGCCTGCGGTTCGTGTGGGAGCAGACGCGCCTGCCGCGCGTCGTGCGCGCGCTCGGCGGCACGGCGCTGCTGTCGCCGCACTACACCTTCCCGCTGTCAGCGCGGGGCATCCGCCGGCTCGTCACCGTGCACGACGCAACCTTCTTCTCGGACCCCGAGGCGCACTCGTCGCTGAAACGACGCTTCTTCATCGAGTGGATCAAGCGTGGCGTGCGCGCCGACGTGCAGCTCATCGCACCGAGCGCCGCGACCGCCGCCGAGGTTGTGCGGTACGCGGGCGAGCCCCGGCGCGAGATCATCGTCGCGCACCACGGCGTGAACCTTGAGGTATTTCACCGCCCAAGCGAGGCCGAGCTGGCCGCGTTCCGCGCCGAATACGGCGTCGAGCGCTGGGTCGCGTTCCTTGGAACGATCGAACCGCGCAAACGCGTCGGCGAGCTCATCTCGGCGCACGCCTCGCTGCCCGACGCGCCGCCGCTGCTCATCTCGGGGCAGCGCGGTTGGGACGCCGACGCCGCCGCGAAACTCGACGCCGCGAAGGCCGACGCGAGCTCGCGCATCCGGGAGCTCGGCTACCTGCCGCTCGAGCAACTGCGCGTGCTGCTTGGCGGCGCGGACGCATTCGTCTACGCCTCGATCGCCGAGGGCTTTGGCCTGCCCGTGCTCGAGGCGATGGCGTCGGGCGCGCCCGTGATCACGACGAAGCTCTCGGCGTTGCCCGAGGTCGGCGGCGACGCGGTGAAGTACTGCGAGCCGACCGCCGCTTCGATCGCCGCGGCGTTGGGCGAATTACTCGCGGATGCGCCGGTGCGAGCCGCGCTCTCGACCGCCGGTGCCGAGCGCGCCGCGACCTTCACCTGGCGCCGCTGCGCGAGCATCCACCTCGACGCCCTGACCCACTAGCTAGGCGGCGGGGTTGCGGGCGAGGGCCGCGGTGACGGTGCGCAAGTACGTCGCGGTGACGTGACTCGAGTCCATGAAGACGTAGATGTCGCCGCGCACCGGCGCGCACTGGCCGTCGGGGCAGATGAGATTGTTGCGGTCGATGTACTCGCCGCCCGCGGCCTCGACGCGTGTCTGCAGGTCGATGTTCGGCTCGGCGAGGCTCGTCGTGAAGCTGCAGCGCTCGGCGTCGACGCCCCACTGTTCGGTGCACATGAACGGGTTCAACGTCGTGCGCGGCGCATCGCGCACCGCGATGACGTGGACGCCTTCGTCGGTGAGCCGCTTGATCCAGTCGGTGATCCCCGGCAGCTCCGTCTCGCGGTCGTCCTCATACGAACGCGTCGCCATGACGAGCACGGTCTTTGGCTTGTCCTCGAGAATCTGGGCGGTCATGTTCTGCCAGAACGCGTTGCACTCGTCCTCGACGTCGGGTTGCACGCCCTCGCCGCCAAACTGGCATGAGAATAGGATGTACGCCCGCACCGGCCCGTCGATGAGCGGAATCGACTGCTGCGCCTGCGAATTGCCGACGACCCACGTGTCGGCATTCTCGTCGCCAGAGCAGTACTGCTCGAGATCGTCGTCGATGCTCGCGAGCGTCTCGCGTGAGCAGCTCGGTAGCTGCACGAGGTCCTCGCGCACGACCAGCTCGCTCGGCCACTGCGGAGGCCCATCGAGGTCGAGCGCGCTCGCGCCGTACGAATCGGCGGGCACGGCGAGCGCCTCAACGCGGGCTTCGTGCATCCGTGCCGAGAGGATGCCCTGGCCGACACCCAGCGTTGCGAGCGTCACGGCCGGCAGGGCGACCACGACGACGCCGGCACGAGCGAGCGCGCTGAGCCCGCGCATCCGCTTCGGCGCCTGGCGCCCCGCGAGAAACTCGGCGATCGGCAGCTCAACGAGCTTCGTGAGCGCCCACGCGAGCGCAGCCGAAATACCGAGCAGGCCGGCGCCCTCGAGGAACGACACCGAGTCGGTGCGTGCGACAAACAGGTAGATCACGAGCACCGGCCAGTGCGTCAGATAGAGCGCGAAGCTGTAGCCCGCGGCCCGCTGCATCAGCGAGTTGTTGAGCAGCAGCCCCGCCCCATAGCGCGGCGCGCCCGCCGACACGACAACGAAGCTTGCCGAGAGAATCGGCCAAAGCGCGGCCCAGCCGGGGAACGAGGCCTCGACAGGCAGCACCCAGCCGCAGAGCACGATGCCGGCCACGCCGGCCCACCCGAGCACCGCCTTTGCGACGCCCGGCAGCCGAATCCACGGCAGCACAAGCGCGAGCACGGCACCGGCCGCGAACTCCCACACCCGCGCGAACATGCTGAAGTAGGCGGCCTGCTGGTCGACCTCGGTGTAGCGCACCGAGTACGCGAAGCCGAGCACGAGCACGAGCCCGAAGCCGCCGAGCGCAACCTTGCGCGTGTCGAGCTTCGTCATCTTCGCCACAAACCAGAGCAGCGCGAACAGCAGCGGCCAGATGACGAACACCTGCCCCTGCACTGCGAGCGACCAGTAGTGCTGGAAGGGGGACGCGGTACTCCGGTCGACCGCGAAATAGTCGATCTGCTGCTGCTGCAGGTAAATGTTCTGCCAGTACGTCGACGACGCGAAGCCCTGCGTGAGAATCATCGGCGACTCGGACGTCGGCAGCCAGAGCAGCGACGCGGCGGTGATGAGCAGCGCTGCCGTCAGCGTGAGCGGCAGCAACCGGGCGAAGCGCCGCAGGATGGTCGGGAGCGGGCGGGGCGCTGCGCCCCGCTCGGCCGCCCCGATCATCGAGCGCGTGAGCAGAAACGCCGAGATAAAGAGGAAGACGTCGACGCCACCCGAGACCTTGCCGAACCAGATGTGATACGCCGCGACCAGGGCGAGTGCGAGCGTGCGCACACCCTGGACTTCGGGGATCCATTTGGCAGCCATAAGCTTCTAGGCTAACCAAGCGGGGGCGTTACTATCGCCCATCGACAAGCGTTCTCGGTTAGAACAGCCCGAGCACGAGCGTGCCGGCGAGGGCGAGTTGGTCGCGTCGGCGGCGCCGAAACTCCGAGACGCGGCGCGCGAGGCGCAGCCGGTCGAGGTAGTTCAGCCGCTCGAGCCGCACGCGCATCCACTCGAGCCGACCGCGCTCGGCGGGCGACGCGACCTCGAGGCACGCTTCGACGATGCCGAGCGCGTTGCGGCGAAACTGCCCGTTCGCGATCGAGCGAAACCGACGCACGTACTGGCTCAGCCCCTCGTTCGCGCCGAGCGCGTTCTTGCCGTGCTGGCGGTACTCGACCGACGATTCGCCGTCGATAAACCAGCGGCCGCCGGAGGCGCGCACGAGCGCATAGGCGAGCCAGTCGTGCGCTGCGGTCGCGTCGGCGACGCTGTCGGGCGCCAGGAGTCGACGCTGTACGAGAGCGAACGCCTCGGGTCGCAGCAGAAACGTCGACCCCGGGCCGGCCGACTCGAACATGTAGTCGGCGCTGCGCTGCAGCTGGTTCTTGACCACGAGCTGCCGCTCGCCCGCCGCGGTGAACGCGGTGACGTTCGACGAGACGGCCCAGTACGCCCCGCGTCCGTCGAGTCCGTTTGGCAGCGCGAGCACGTTGAAGTGGCGCTCGAGCTTGCCCGGCACCCAGACGTCGTCCTGGTCGCAAAAGCCGACCGCGTCGTAGCCGGCGACGTCGGCGTCGCGCATGATGCGAAAGAAGTTGGCGGTGGCCGAGCCGAACACGCCCGGCTCGAGCACGCGCACCCGACCCCCGGCTGCCGCGGCGTAGCGCGCGAGAATCTTACCGGTGCCGTCGGTCGAGGCATCGTCCGACACGAGCACGTCGACGTCGACTCCGCGCTGCGACAGCACGGAGTCGAGCTGCTCCTCGAGGAACGCCGCACCGTTGTGCGTCGTCAGCAGCACGAGGATGCGCGGCAATGTCGATTGGGTCATAAAACTCTCGAGTGGCGGGGGAGTACGGGACAGCGGAGTCGATCGTATGCGAGCCGGCTTGAAGATCGCCCGGCCGCCCCACCGCGGCGTCGCCTGAGCGTTTGCCCAGTGGGCGGCTACCATTTGGGAGTACTTGTTCGCTTGGCCTGTGTCAGGAAACTCTTTTTATGCGCGTCTTTGTTCAGATTCCTTGCCTCAATGAGGAGGAGACCCTCCCGCTCGTGATCAACTCGATCCCGCGCGAGATTCCGGGGGTCGACGAGGTCGTCATTCTCGTGATCGACGACGGCTCGACCGACCGCACCGTTGAGGTGGCCCGCGAGCTCGGCGTCGAGCACTTCGTGCTGCATGCCCGCAACATGGGCCTCGCGCGCTCGTTCAGCGACGGCGTCGACTACGCGCTCTCGCACGGTGCCGACATCGTTGTGAACACCGACGGCGACAACCAGTACCCGCAGAACCGCATCCCCGATCTACTCGCGCCGGTCATGGCGGGCGAGGCCGACATAGCCATCGCCGACCGCCAGACGGCGAAGATCGCGCACTTCTCGGCGTTCAAGAAGCAGATGCAGAAGGTCGGCTCGGACGTCGTCAACCTTGCCGCGGGCACGCAACTGCCGGATGCGGCGTCGGGCTTCCGCGCCTACTCGCGCAACTCGCTGTTCCGCCTCAACGTCGTGACGCAGTTCAGCTACTGCATGGAGACGATCATTCAGGCCGGCAACAAGCGCCTGCGCATCGCCTCGGTGCCGGTCGAGACGAACGAGAAGACGCGCGAATCGCGCCTGTTCAAGAACATCTGGCAGCACATGTTCAAGTCGGGCACGGCGATCACGCGCTCGTTCCTCATGTTCAAGCCGCACGTCGTGCTCGGCACGATCGGCACGGTCATGCTCGTCCTCGGCCTGATTCCGTTCGTGCGCTTCCTCATCCTCATGATCATGGGCACTGCGGGCGGCCACGTGCAATCGCTGCTCTTCGGTGCGGTCATGCTGCTCGCCGCGTTCATGTCCTATGTGTTGTTGGTGATTGCCGACCTCCAGCGCACGAACCGTGTGCTCCTCGAGGACGTGCTCGAACGCGTCAAGCGCGTGCAGCTCGGCGGCCCGCACGTTGCGGGCACGCAGTACACGGTCATCGACCTGCCCGACGACACTGCCGGCGTCGAAGAGGTGCAGCGCTTCCCGCGCACCGACGCGATCCAGCAGATCGTCCAGCCGCACCTGAACCGCGAGCACCTCGACCACGAGCGCGCACGGCAGGATCGCCAGGACCACCGCTAGTGACGGAACCCGGATCCCCGATGCTGAGCGGCGACAGCGCTGAGCCGGCTTCAGAACCCAGTCAGAGTGGCGCGAAGGGCGCGTTTGCCAAGGTATTGGCGGCACTGAGCTCACCGGTGGCAAAGTTTGTGTTTGTCGCGATCGCCCTTGCTGGCGCAGTGTGGGCGGTGGCGTCGCAGTGGTCAGAAATCGTCGAGGCGATCTCGCAACTGTCGTGGTGGACGGTCGTCGCGGGGCTCCTAATGGCAACACTGTTCGTGTTCGTCACGATGCTGTCCTGGCGGGCAATTCTCGTGGACATGGGAAGTCGGCTCACGCTCAAAGATGCGTCCAAGCTGTTCTTCGTGTCACAACTGGGTAAGTACGTGCCGGGCGGCGTATGGAACTACCTCGCGGTAGTGCAGATGGGCACAGCACACCGCATTCCCCGCGCTCGCTCGCTCTCCGCGATGGTGATCTCCGTCATGGTCTCGCTGGTCACCGCGGCGATCTTTGCGATTCCCGGGCTGGTGTTTTCAGGCGGATTCCCGGTGGCGCAGGCTGCTTGGCTGTTCGTGCTCGTTCCCGTTGTCATAGTCATGCTGCTTCCACCGGTCCTCAACCGCTTGGTTGCGTTCGCGCTCAAAGTCACCAAGCGGCCGCCACTGGCAGGCGAACTCTCGGCGAAGGGGATCGGCACCTCGGCCGGTTGGGGTATCGTCAGCTGGGCATTGGCTGGCCTCATCGTGTGGTGGATCTGCGTCGATCTGGGGATGGACGCGAACCTCAGCACCTATCTCTTGGCTGCGGGCGGATATTCGCTTTCCTGGGCTGTTGGGTTCTTGATCTTCTTCATGCCCGCCGGCCTCGGTGCTCGGGAACTCGTGCTCGCGGCGATGCTGGCTGGCTCGCTCGAACCCGGCGCGGTCATCGTCGTTGTCCTGATGGCTCGGGTGCTGTCGACGCTCGGCGATATTGTGCTCGGCGTTTGTTCCTTGGCGATTTCGACACCAACGCGGGGCGAAAAAGTCGCCGACGATTCGCCCGTCAGCGAGTAGCCCGAAACCACTCCCACGCGTGCGCGAGGCCATCCACGAGTCGTGTTTGCGGTTCCCACGTCAGGAGATCTTTCGCGAGCGAGATGTCGAGCCAGTTGACGCTGGCGTCGAACCCTCGCTGTGGGCGGTAGTCGATCTCCACATCTTTACCAACGACTGCTCGCAAGAGGTTCGCGAGGTCCGAAAGCGTTGTCGCCCGGCCGGATCCGATATTGACGACGTGGGTGTCTGCGCCAGCAACATAGAGGTCTGAATCCGCGGCGCGCATGATTGCCTGGACAATGTCGTCGATGTACACGTAGTCGCGGGCCGATGACCCGTCGCCAAAGATCGTGAGGGGGCTTCCCTCGTAGACGGCTTGCAGCCAATGGCCGATGACGCCCTGCCCACGGATGGCCTTCTGTCCAGGGCCGTAGGCGTTCGCGAGCCGCAAGATAAAGCCGGGCAGACTACTGTCGTGCAGGCGCTGTTCGAGCGCAAGCCGCGCTTCGCCGTATGCGTTGACTGGCTGTGGTCGGGTCGATTCCGCGTAGGGTACGTCGCCGCCCCCATAGACCGTGCCACCCGACGAGAGCAGGACAAGGCGAGGTTGGTTCGCCTCGCGCTCGAGCGCGGACACGAGCTCGTCAAAGACCTGGAATTCGGCGGCGACCGCGTTGGGGTCTTCATTCGCCACGGCAGGGGTGATGAGCGAAGCGGACCATACGACGTGCGAGGCGTCTCTGATCTCAGCTCGCAATTTACCGTCCGCTACGGCTGGGTGGCGACTCGAAAACTCGGCAACCTCGCGCCTCTTGGCCTTGGCTTCGCGGACGAGCGCTGACCCGATGAAGCCCGTCGCCCCGATCACTGCGAGATCGGCCCGGGGGAGGCTGTGGAATACTGGCGACATAGTGAACCACCTTATCCTCTAGGGAGATACACGTCTTGGCTCGACCCCGGCTCTTGGTCCTTGCATCTACGTTCCCTGCACAGCGAGGCGATGGCACCCCGGAATTCGTTGCCGACCTCGCGGGGGAGGAAGCTCAGGAGTCCGACACGCTGGTGGTCGTGCCGCGGGTCAAAGGGGCCCCGCGATCCGAGCAAAGCAACGGTTTCCGAGTTCGCCGGTTCGCATACTTTCCTCGTCGGTGGGAAGACCTCGCCGATGGGGCGATCATCGAAAACCTTCGCAATCGAAAGAGTCGCTGGTTGCAAGTGCTGCCGTTCTTTGTCGCCGAGGCGTTGACGACGCTGAAATCCGTTCGGTCCGGCAAACCCGACGTCATTCATGCCCACTGGATCGTGCCGCAGGGCATCGTTGCCGCGCTCGTCGCACCGAAGACGCCCCGTCTCGTGACGACGTTGGGCGGCGATCTTTACGCGCTCAACGCCGCTCCGGTTCGGATGCTGAAGCGCTGGGTACTTCGAGGTGCTGCGCGGGTAACGGTGATGAACGCCGACATGAGGCAGCGAGTGATCGAGTTGGGCGCGGATCCCGCCGCCGTGGAGGTGCTGCCCATGGGCGCCGATCTCTCGACGGTCCGGCCCCGAAAGGTGCACACTGACGGTCGGACCAGACTGCTGTTCGTCGGGCGCCTCGTAGAGAAGAAGGGCCTCGGCGTCCTCCTCGACGCGTTGCGGGAATTGTCCGGTGTCGACTGGGACCTTACCGTCATTGGCGATGGGCCGCTGCGGGAGACTCTTGAAAGTGACGCGCCCGACGGCGTCCGATTTGTGGGCACTAAGGGCCGCGAGGAGCTACGTGAAGCGTACGCGCGAGCGGACGTTGCGGTGTTTCCCTCCGTACCGTCGAGCAGCGGCGACCAGGACGGCCTGCCGGTTGCGCTGCTTGAGGCGATGGGCTCGGGCTGCGCCATCGTGGCCTCCGACATTCCTGGCATTTCGGAGGCGATCGACCACGAAGCCAATGGACTGCTCGTAGCGCCTGGTGATCGCGGGGGGTTAGTGCAGGCGCTGCGACGATTGGCCACTTCGCCCGAGGCACGGTCAGAGCTCGGATCGGCCGCAGCAACCACGGCACGCACTCGGTACAGCAAGGAAGCGATCGGCGAGCGCTACCGGGCGATCATTCGGGAGATCGTGGCCAGCGCGCGTAGTTGAGAGGGTGAAGCCCGCGCGCACAGCGCGCGGAAATCCCCGCATCCCGTACCCTTAGCGGGTGACGAAAATTTCTGTGATCGGATGCGGCTACCTCGGCGCGGTGCACGCCGCAAGCATGGCGGAGCTCGGGCACGACGTTGTCGGCATCGACACCGACGCGAACAAGGTCGAGCTGCTGTCGCAGGGCAAGGCGCCGTTCTACGAGCCGGCTTTCGACGCGTTGCTCTCGCGCAACGTCGACTCGGGTCGGCTGAAGTTCTCGACCAACTTTGCCGACGCGGCCGACGCCGCCGTGCACTTCATCGGTGTCGGCACGCCGCAGCGCGCGGATGGCAACGGGGCCGACCTGAAGTACGTCGACGCGGCCACCGATTCGCTGCTCGCGGTGCTGCCCGAGCAGCCGACGACCGCGTCGCTCATCGCTGGTAAGTCGACGGTGCCTGTCGGCACCGCGGCCCGCCTCGCCGAGAAGTTCGCGGCGAAGGGCGCGATCGTCGCATGGAACCCCGAGTTCCTGCGCGAGGGCTTCGCCGTGGACGACACCCTGCGGCCCGACCGCATCGTGTACGGCCTGCCAGCCGACACGGATGGGGCCGCGCGCGCGGAAGCGCTCCTCGACGAGGTCTACGGCCAGATTCTTTCCGGCGAGACGTACAACGACACCGACTGGACGGAGACGCCAAAGGTCGTCACCGACTACGCGACCGCCGAACTCGTCAAGGTTGCGGCGAACTCGTTCCTCGCGACGAAGATCTCGTTCATCAATGCCATGGCTGAGATCTGCGATGCCACTGGAGGCAACGTCACCACGCTCGCTGAGGCGATCGGCTATGACGACCGCATCGGAAAGAAGTTCCTACGGGCAGGTGTCGGCTTCGGTGGGGGTTGCCTACCGAAGGATATTCGCGCGTTCCAGGCGCGGGTGGATGAGCTCGGTCTGCCCAGGACTCTCGACTTCCTGCACGACGTCGATGCGGTCAACCAACGTCAGCGAAGCCGAGCCGTCAGCAAGCTCGCGGATGCACTCGGGGGTGACGTCGCTGGCAAGACCATCGCGGTGCTCGGCGCGGCGTTCAAACCCGACAGTGACGACATTCGTGACTCGCCCGCCGTCGACATCGCGCGCCAGCTGCGCGACGCCGGTGCGACAGTGCGGGTGACCGACCCGAAGGCGGGGCCCGTGGTCGCGCGCTTCGCGGCCGACCTCGACTTTGTCGACACGATCGAGGCCGCGGTGGCGGACGCCGATGCGGTCGCCGTACTCACCGAGTGGTCGGACTACCGCGACCTCGACCCGTCGACCGTGGCACCGCAGGTGCGCCGACGTGTCGTCGTGGACGGGCGCAACTGTCTCGCCCCGCAGCGCTGGCGGGATGCGGGCTTCGAGTACATCGCGATGGGCCGCTAGGTTGCGCGGAGCCGCGGGGTAGCGAACTGTGGTGTTAGTCGCGGCGCGAGGGCCGAAGGCAATTTTGTCTTCCGGCCGGCCGTTCGACGTCTGAAGTAGAGAGAGACCTTTGGGAAAACGGATCGACGAACTCGCCCCTGTGGGCAGCCACCGCGTGGCGAATCCAAACGGTTCGCGATTTCGCAGGCTGCTGCACCCGGAAACGATCATCGCCGCCATCGGTTGGGCAGCGCTGGCCTGCTTCGTCCTCGTCGCGGTTGTGCCGGGTCTCCTCGAGGGGCACGTGTTCGCGAGCACGAACATCCTCATGCGTTCCTCGATGTACTGGAGTGTCGCCGACCCCCAGACGCAGTCGGGCAACGCGTTCGTTTCGGACACCGTTGACAGCGTCCTACCCACCACGCTGCTATTCAGCGATCGGCTGAGCCTGGGCGATTTTGCTTTCCGTAACCCTTTCCAAAGCGGCGGCTCTGATCTCGGTGGAATGCCGAATGGCGGCTATTTTTCGCCGCTGTCGTGGGCATATCTGATTTTCCCGGGAGCGATGGCTCCTGCCGTCGTGAAGATCCTTGAGATCGCCGTGATCGCGTTGGGCATGTCGCTGTTCCTTCGTCGGTTGAAGATCACGCCTGCTGCGTGGCCGCTCGCGAGCCTCCTCTTCGCGTCTTCGGGGTTCATGCTCGCCTGGACGAACTGGCCGCAGACGCGCGTCACAGCCTTCATCCCCCTCCTCTTTTGGGCGGTCGAGCGGCTCATCGCCACGCGTCGGTGGACGTCGATTCCGCTCGTGGGCCTGGTGCTCGGGGCGATGTGGCTCGGAGGCTTCCCCGCGGTCGTCTTCTACACCCTCTACCTCGTAACCGCGTACGCCATCGTGAGAGCCTTCACCCTCTGGCGGGGCAACACCCTGCAGGGATGGCTCGACATTGTGTGGCAAGCCGTGCGCTACATCGGCGGCATCCTCAGCGGCGTGCTGGTCGCCGCCGTTCACCTGATTCCGTTCGTCCTTGCGTCGACCACGATGATCGATTTTGGGAGCCGAAGCGGAAACCGCGGCTCGCACATCGAAACCGTCGCGCTCTCGACGGCGCTCTTTCCGTACTCGATGGGACGTCCGGACTTCACCCTCCACTGGGGATCGGGGCATCCGGTCGAGCAGATGTCGTACCTCGGCATCGGTGGTGCCGCCCTCGTCGTCCTCGCGTTGGTGCTGCAGCGTCGGGTACCCATCCCGAACCCGATCATGTGGTTCTTCGTGCTCGCAGTCTTGGTCCTCGGCACGGCCGTCTATTGGGGCGGCCCGGTGCTGGCGCTCATCCAAGAGCTGCCAACCATGAGCTCGAGCCTCTCAGGCCGACTCCGGAGCGTCCTCGGGTTCCTGCTCGCCGTGCTTGCCGCCTTTGGCCTGCACGCGCTGCTGCGGCGCAGCGATCGCGCCATCGGGACGACGTGGGGCGGCCGAGTCCTGGGAGTGGTGTGCCTCGTCGGTGCCGTAGCGATTGTTGTCGCGCTGGTGATGACGTCGACTGATGCGATCCTCAATTCGCCGGCACCGGCGGTGGCCGCCCGCTGGGTCCAGTTCACGCTGATCGCGGCGACAGTGTTCGTCGCGATTGCGGTCGTGCTGACGAAGTATCCGTTGCCCTGGCTGAAGGTCGTGGCGGGCTGTGCGATTTTTGCGATCGTGGCCCTCCCGGCTGCGCAAACCGCGCGCCAGTGGTGGACGGTCAACGACGAGACGACTTTCTACCCGGCCACGCAAGCGACGGACTACCTTGGCGAGCACCTCGATGACCAGCGATACATCTCGTTCGGAAACTCGATCTACATTGGCGTCTCGAGCGCCTACGAGCTGCGCGACTTCGCTGGCCGAGGGTTCACCACCAAGGAATGGCGTGACCTGATCGCGGCGGTTGATCCCGAAGCGCAACGGACGGTGACGTTCGCGGAACCGACCGTCGAGGGGATGCCCGACGCCATCACCAGCCCCATTCTCGATCGCTACGGCGTCCATTACGCCACGATGCCGTCGAGCGCGCAGTTGCCGGGCCCGGTTGAGGACGTCACCGACCAGGTCGTGTCGACTCTTGTGCTCAGCGACGACTCAGCCGTCGAAACGGCAGATGTCACTGGTCCGACGAGGGGCGTAATTATTTCCGCCGCCGGTGTGACGGAAATTCCGTGGGACGGCATGCAGATCGAAGTTCGCGCCGTTTCACCCGACGGCACGGTGCTGGCCGAAAACGAGCAAGAGCTCCGACAGATTGACGACTCGATCTTCTTGGCGCTCGACGGCGACGAGTTCGCGATGGATCAGGAATGGCATCTCGAGGTGTCAACCTCGACGCCGGACGCCACCGTAAGTCTCTGGGCGGACGACGGCGACGCGGCGCTCGACATCGTGCGCCCCGAGGACGACGGCCTCAACGTCGTCGCGACGGGGGACGTCACGATTGTGGCGCGCGAGACCGCGCTCGATCGAGTCCGCTGGGCGAGTGATGCCGTGGTGATCGAGGATCCGGCCGAACGGGTGTCGTACCTGGACACGGCCGCGGGCGACGATCAGGTTCTGCTTGAGCACGAATCGGATGCGCACCAGGGCGGCGGTAGCGGCAGCGTCGTGATGCACGATTCCGGCGACCTCGACATCACCACCGCGTCGGTGACCACCGATGGCCCCGGCTGGGTGGTGTTCGCCGAATCGACCCGTCTCGATGGGTGGCATGCCACGCTGAACGGCGAGCCCGCTGACCTGGTCGATGCTGAGCATGCGGGTTCCGCCGTGTACGTGCCCGCCGCGGGTACCTACGAACTCAGGATCGAGTTCGTGACCCCGGGGTTCTACCCTGGGCTCGTGGTCACTTCGGTTACCCTCATCGCGTTTGTTGGGATTGGCGTGTGGGCGCTCATCGCCCGACGGAAGCGGAGCGTGCCGATCGCGGATTCGACGCGCGGCGCCGCGTACTCGGATGAGTAGACGTCGGCGTCTCGTACGATGAGCGCTATGGAGATTCGCGAACTTAGCATCCCCGGAACCTTCGAGGTCACCCCGAAGCAGTTCCCCGACGACCGCGGTGTGTTCTTCGAGTACTACCGCTTCGACAAGCTCGAAGAGGCCGTCGGCCACCCGCTTGACCTCAAGCAGGCGAACACCTCGGTCTCGAAGCGCGGCACCGTGCGCGGCATTCACTTTGCGGATGTGCCGCCGAGCCAGGCGAAGTACGTCACCTGCACCCGCGGCGCCGTCGTTGACTACGTCATCGACATTCGCGTCGGCTCGCCCACGTTCGGCAAATGGGACAGCGTGCGCCTCGACGATGTCGACCGCCGGGCTATCTACATTCCCGAGGGCTTCGGCCACTGCTTCGTCGCGCTCGAGGACGACTCGACCGTGAGCTACCTCTGCTCATCGACGTACGCACCCGGGCGCGAGCACGGCATCCACCCGCTCTGCAAGACGGTCGGCCTCGACTTCGAGCTCGACGAGTCAGAGTTGCTGCTCTCGCCGAAGGACACCGAGGCCCCCGGCCTCCTTGAGGCGCAGAAGCAGGGGCTGCTGCCCGAGTACGAGGCGTGCCTCAAGTTCTATGACGAGCTCAACGCAGGCGCCAAGGAGGCCAAGTAGTGAAGGGCATTATTCTCGCCGGCGGTTCCGGCACCCGGCTGTGGCCGATCACCAAGGGCATCTCGAAGCAGCTGATGCCGATCTACGACAAGCCGATGATCTACTACCCGCTGTCGACGCTGATGATGGCCGACATCAACGAGATTCTCATCATCACGACGCCCGAGTACAACTCGCAGTTCCGGGCGCTGTTCGGCGACGGCTCCGACCTCGGCATCCGCATCGAGTACGCGGAGCAGCCGTCGCCCGACGGGCTCGCGCAGGCGTTCATCATCGGTGAGGAGTTCATCGGCGACGACTCGGTTGCGCTCGTGCTCGGTGACAACATCTTCCACGGCACCGGCCTCGGCTCGTCGCTGCGCTCGCACGGCGAGATCGACGGCGGCCTCATCTTCGCCTACCAGGTCGCGAACCCGAAGGCCTACGGCGTCGTCGAGTTCGACGAGAACATGAAGGCGCTGTCGATCGAAGAGAAGCCCGAGCAGCCGAAGTCGAACTACGCGGTTCCCGGCCTTTACTTCTACGACAACGACGTGGTCGAGATCGCGAAGAGCGTCGAACCGTCCGACCGTGGCGAGCTCGAGATCTCGTCGATCAACGCCGAGTACCTCAAGCGCGGCAAGCTGCAGGTACACGTGCTCGACCGCGGCACGGCCTGGCTCGACACAGGCACGTTCGAATCGATGATGCAGGCGTCGGAGTACGTCAAGGTCATCGAAGACCGCCAGGGCCTCAAACTCGGCTGCATCGAGGAGATCGCCTGGCGCGCCGGCTGGATCGACGACGCGCAGCTCGGGGAGCTCGCCGCGCCGCTCGAGAAGTCGGGCTATGGCAAGTACCTGAAGCGCCTGCTCAAGGTCGGTAGGAAGGCCTAGCAAGCGCAACAACAACAGCGGGCGAACCAATCGGTTCGCCCGCTGTTCTGTGGCGGTGCCTAGCGCAGGAAGCCTTTGATGCGGTCGACGGGTGACTTCGCGGCCTCGGCGATGCGCACGATCGTGCGGTTGCGGAAATCTTCGAGCTCGCCCTCGGCGCGCGTGAGGTCCTGATCGAGCTGGCGGATGCGCTCCTTCATCTGCTCGTGTCGGCTGAGGAACAGTTCGCGCTCGTCGGCCCAGTCATCCAGCTGCTCGATGCGTTCGTGCTGCAGGGCGTTGTGCCGCTGCAGCTCGGCAACTTCGGCCGTGAGCTCGTCAATGCGTGCCTGGAGGCCGTCAGCGGCCTCGTGCTGCGACTCGTTCTGGCGGGCCGCCTCAAGAATCCGTGCGTCGGCTTCGGCGAGCGCGGCGGTTCGCTCGTCCTCAAGCGCCACGATGACGGCGTCGAGCTGCGCGAACCGCTCGTCGAGCTCCGCCGCCTCGGTCGGGCCGAGGGCGACGGCCTCGCCGGGTCTGAGCCCGGCGTCGGTCAGGCGCTTCGCCAGGCGAGTGTCCTGCCGGAATCCCTCGGCGCGGCGCCCCTGCGGGTGGCGCGCGGCGTAGAACATTTTCAACACCCCGGCGGCGTCCCAACGGTAGTCACGCATGAGGTGGTGGCGCGGGCTCGGGTGCAGGTCGGGGCTCGAGGCATAGATCTCGCCGCCGACGCGCACGCGGCCGCGGTACTGCTGCCACGAGCGCATGGGGAAGTGCAGCACCTCGATGCCGACGTCGGCTGGCAGGGCCTCGGCCTGCTCGAACGATGAGAAGTGGTTGCCCTGGGCGACCTCAACGGTGTCGGAGCCGGGGTGGATGAGGTTCTGGGTCGGATGCGCGTGCAGGCCAACGCGGTGCAGTGCCTCGGGCGAGCGCTCGTCACGCCAGACGGCGGCGGTGATGTCGAAGCCGCTCTCGAGCACGGGTCCGAACATGTTCACGACCTGGACGGGGTAGGAGACCTTGGCCTCCGGGAGGCGAGCCAGCGCATCCGCCACCGGCTCGCCGTTCTCGGTCACCCAGAACTCGTCGGCATCGGAGTTCAGTACCCAATCGGCGCCGTACTCGCTCGAGGCGCGGCGGGCCATGCCTGTGACGACCTCGAACTGCCGCTTGTCCTGCTGCAGGTGGTCGTGCAACTCGATGCGGCCCGCGTCGGCGTACTCGCCGAGCACCTCGCGCGTGCCGTCGACCGACCCGTTGTCGGTGACGATGATCTGAGTGAACCCCTGGGAGAGGTGGTAATCGAGCCAGGTGCGGATGAGATCGATCTCGTCGCGCACCATCAGGGTCATGACGACAACGGGTTCGGGTGAGCTAGGCACGGCTTCCTCCACTGGTAAACGTCGATGCGGCGGCCGCGTACACCGGGCCGATGCTCTCGGGCCCGGCCTCGGCCCGGAACTCGCCGAGGTCGTCGCGACGGGCGAGCTCGTGCCGCTGGTCATCCTGGAACGTCGTCGTGACGAGGTAGTCGCCCGCGCCGATCGACAGGTTCGGCAGCGTGAAGCGAATCGTGTGCTCACCCACGGTGAGGGGCGCGTTCTTCAGCCCCGAGGCGTGCGTCGAGGTGACGAGCACGGTCGTGCCGAGCTGATTCACGAGCGCGACGGTGAGGTCCCACGAACTCAGCTCGAGCTGGGTCTCGAAGGTCACCGCGACGTCGAGCGTCGCGCCCGGACGCAGGGCCTCGCCCTCACTCGGCGTCGACGTGACGTTCGTGATCTGCAACTGCTGGCGGCGACGGTCGATCTCGGCCTCGCGAGCGCGGTCGCGCTCGAGGCGGGCCCGCTCGGACTCGGCCTGGTCGGCCGAGTCGAAGCCGGCACGGAGGATGCTCACCGCGTCCGCCGGCAGGCCGTCAAAGACGACCTGGCCGTGGCCCATGACGACCGCGCGGGTGCAGAGCTCCATGATCTGCTCGAGCGAGTGCGACACGATCACGATCGTGCGGCCCTCCTCCTGGAACTGCTTGATCTTGTCGAGGCACTTCTTCTGGAATGCCTCGTCACCGACCGCGAGCACCTCGTCGACGAGCAGCACGTCGGGGTTGACGTTAATCGCCACCGCGAAGGCGAGGCGCACGTACATGCCCGAGGAGTAGAACTTCACCTGCGTGTCGATGAAGGGGCGGATGCCCGAGAAGTCGACGATCTCTTCGAAACGCGACGCCGTCTCCTCCTTGTCCATGCCGAGGATCGCGGCGTTGAGAAACACGTTCTCGCGACCCGTGAGGTCGGGGTGGAAGCCAGCGCCAAGCTCGAGCAGCGCCGCGAGGCGGCCGCGCGAGTAGACGGCGCCCGAGGTCGGCTCGATGATGCCGCCGATGGTCTTCAGCAGCGTCGACTTGCCCGAGCCGTTCGGGCCGATGAGGCCGATCGTGCTGCCGGCCTCGATGTCGAGGCTGACGCCCTTGAGCGCCCAGAAGTCGTCACGGTGTTCGTGCGAGCGGCGGGGGTGCAGCACGCGCTCCTTGAGCGACTTGTCCTTGTGCAGCACGAAGCGCTTCGAGACGTCGCGCACCTCGACGACGTTCGGGCGGACCGTTTCAACCGCAGTAGATTTACTCGTCATTCGTTACAGCTCCTGCGCAAAGTTGCCCTGCAGCCGCGCGAAGATGCGCTGGCCGACCCACACGAGAATCAGCCCGAAGACGATCGCGATGCCCATGCGTGACATCAGCTCGGGCGGGAACGTGGCGGTGGGGGAGCTCGGCTGCCAGAAGGCGACCTGGAACCCAAGCACCGCGAGCGTGAGGGGGTTGTCAATGTAGATCTCGGTGAGCCACGGCACACCGAAGTTCACGAAGGCGTCGTGCACGAACGTCCACGAGTAGACGATCGGGCTGAACCACATGAGCAGCATCATGAGCACCTCAACGAGGTACTGCACGTCGCGGAAGTAGACGTTCGTCGACGCGAGGATGAGCCCGAGGCCGGTGCTGTAGAGCAAAATGATGACGACCGACACGAGGCCGTACATGAGGTGCCAGCCGAACGTCAGCGAGCCCGTGAGCAGCGCCGCGGCGACGAGAATCACCATCTGCAGGATGAAGTTGAACAGCGACGAGCCGAGCGTCGCGAGCGGGAAGATTTCGCGCGGCAGGTACACCTTCTTCACGAGGCCGGCGTTCGCGATGATTGACCCGGTCATCGCCGTGAGCGTCTCCGAGAAGAGGCTGTAGAGCGTCAGGCCGGTGAAGATATAGACCGCGAAGTTTTCGATCGAGCGCGCGGCACCGAGGAACTGCCCCATCACGAGGTAGTAGATAAGCAGCTGCGTCAGCGGGCGAATCAGGCTCCAGGCGAACCCGAGCACCGAGTCCTTGTACCTGCCGACGACCTCGCGGCGCACGAGCAGGCCGAGCAGGTTGCGGTGCTCGCGCAGCTCGCGGATCGCGGTGACAAACCCCGCAATCGGGTTGCGGGGTTGCTTGCGAGTTTCGAGCTCAAGTGAGGCCAGGCGGCGCATGCGCTCGTCTGAAACCTGCTGCATTTCATTGAAGTACGTCATAGAAGTGTTGGGTGACCCTGCGGGGTTGCGGGCAAAAAAGACGGAGTTCCCAGGGGATCGCAGGTCACGCTGGTGAAAGTCTAATGTTGGTCGCCTGATACGGCGGCGATTTCACCCACGGCGGCGCCACCTTAGCGCTCGCTCGGGCCCGCCTCGCTAGTCTTAGCTGCAGTCAATCAAGGAGATGTGCGTGCGACGTTTTGTGTTTTTTCTGCTCTACGACCCCGACGGGTACGTCGACAGCGCGGTGCTGCACACCCTGAACGGCCTGCGCCCCCACGTCGAGCACATCATGGTCGTCTCGAACGGCTTCCTCCAGGCCGAGTCGCGCAAGCGGCTGGATGCGGTGGCCGACGAGGTCTTCGAGCGCGAGAACGTCGGCTTCGACTCTGGCGCCTACCGCAGCGCGATCGGCCGCGTGGGCTACTCGAAGCTCGCTGACTACGACGAAGTGCTGCTCATCAACTACACCTTCTTCGGGCCGATCACGTCGTTTGACGAGCTCTTCGCGCGCATGGACCCGAAGCCCATCGACTTCTGGGGCATAACCGACCACGTCGCCGTTTCACCGCACCCCATGCTCGGCAAGGGCGTCATGCCCGAGCACCTGCAGTCGTACTGGATCGCGTTCCGCAAGAGCCTCGTCGCGAGCGCCGACTTTCGCGAATACTGGGCGTCGCTGCCGAACGGCATGTCGTACCACGACGTCATTACGGTGTTTGAGACCGCGCTCACCCGCCATTTCGGCGACCTCGGCTACGCGTGGGAGAGCGCCTACCCGGCTGACGACTACTCGGTGAACAACGCCTCGATGGAGCAGCCGCTGCGCCTCCTCGACGACGGCTGCCCCATGTTCAAGCGTCGCCTCTACTTCCACGACGTCGTTGACCTCGACACGCGCGACGTCGCGGCGAGCGAGGTCACGGCGCGCGCCCTCGAACTCGGCTTTCCCCGCGATGTGCTCATCGACGGCGTGATTCGTCGCACCCCGGCCCGCGCACTCGCGACCGGGCTCGGCCTGCTCCACCTCGTTGACGACGTTGCAGCGCCCACCGAACCGGATGCCCGCCTCGCGCGCCGCACCGGCCGCGTGTGGCGCAGCTGGTTGCGCGACGGTATCGACCCGTTCGACGGTGCGGAGGTGCTCGTCGTTGACGGCATTAGCGATGACGAGCTCGCTGACGGACCCGCGGCCGAATACACGAACGCGAACCTCGACGAGGCGCAACTGCTGCGCGCTCGCGGCGGCATCGTCGATCGCCCCGCCGACACGCTCGGCGCCTTCGACGCGGATGCGCGCCTCGGCGTGCTCGTCCCGCTCGCCGAGCACCGCGCCTCGACCCGCCTCGGCTACGGCTGGCGTGGCCTGCGCACCGCGGCGAATCGCGTCGCTGAGGCCCTCCGCCTAATCGGCCCGCTCGAACGCCACGCACCGATGGCGCCGTTCGTCGGCGTTGCCGCCTATCGGGCGGATGCGCTCGCTGGTCTCGTCGAGCGCGTCGAGTCGGCCGGCGGCTGGGCCTCGCTCGTTGACCTCGCAGACGTTGGTGAAGACGAGCTCGAGCTCATCTTCGATTTGCTTGCCGCCGACGTCGCGAAGACGAACGGATACGTCGCCTCGGAGGCCGCGCGCCGCAGCGACTTCGTGCGCTCGTCGCAGCTGCTGCAGTACAAGTTTGCCGACACGAGCGCGCGCTTCGGGCCCGAGCAGCGGGCCCCCTTCATGGGCCCGCTGACGCACCCGAACTCATTCATTCGGCCGTTCGTCGGCGACTGGCTGCGCACGAAGGCCCCGTCGACCGCCAAGGTCGTGCTCAAGGGCGAGGAGTCGGCGCGCAAGCAAGCTGGCGCAGCTAAGCGTGCGATTACGCGCATCGTGAAGAAGGGGCGCTAGCGTGACGCGTCGCCTCATCGCCGTCGCGCTGCGCGAGCCCGACAAGCGTCCGAGCGAAGCCACGCTGCGACTGGTGCGCGCCGCGCGCGACTCGGCGGAGCAGCTCGTCGTCGTCTACGGCGGCGGTAAGCGTCCGCCTGCACCCCAATGGCAAGCCATCGGTGAGATCGCCGACTCGGTCTGGCCAGTGGGACGAATCGACTCGTTTGGCACGACCTACCAGGTGCTCCGCCAGCGCCTTGGCAAGGCAGCGCTGCAGGAGTTCGACGAGGTGCTCGTGCTCGACGACACGCTGCTCGGCCCGATCGGCGCCGACGCGACGTTCCCGCGCATCCGGGGCGACGACCAGGATGGCTCGACCCTCGTCGAACCCGAGCGGGGTGATGGCCTCGAGGCCACTGACCTGCCCTACCTCGCCCTGCGCGGCAGCGTGTTCGGCGACGGGCGGTTCTGGGCCGCCGTCGACGAGATCGGCGGCGACTTCGCGCGCTTCACCGCGGGGCTGCGCGAGGCGGGCTTCGAACTCAGCGCAATCCATCCGCGCGTCGCCGAGAACGAGCACTACTTCCTGCGCGACTCGATCATTCGGCTGCTGGGGGAGGGGCTCGAGTTCATTCCGTGGCGAACGTTCACGATCGACCCGATGCTCAATGACCGCTGGGGCATCGTGCCGCGCGAGAGCTACGACCTCATCGCCGAGCGCGGCTACCCGACCGAGCTGCTCTGGGCGAAGCTGCTCACCGCCGTGCCGCCGCGCACCTGGTACACGAACCTCGCCATGGCTGAGGTGCTGCCGACGAACGTGGCGCCCGAGACGCCCGTGTCGCTGACGACTGCGGTGATCGCGCACATCTACTACGTCGACATGGCCGAGGAGCTGCTCGAGCTCGCGGCCCGCATCCCCGGCAGGGTGCGCCTCATCGCGACGGCGGCGGATGAGCCTCGTCGCGCCGAGCTTGAGGCGCAGATCGGTGACGACCCCCGCTTCGAGTCGGTCGAGGTGCGCGCGGTCACGAGCAATCTCGGCCGCGACATCACCGCGTTCCTCGTCGACTGCGAGGACGTGCTGCGCGACCCCGAGATCGATCTCGTGGTGAAGCTGCACTCGAAGCGCTCGGTGCAGGACCCGCCGTCCGTGAGTGGCTGGTTCCGTCGCCATCTCTTCGAGAGTCTCTTCGCGAGCGAGCAGTACGTGCGTAACGTCTACGAGCTGTTCGCCAAGGAGCCGCAACTCGGCATGGTGTTCGCCCCGACCATCCACATGGGCCTGCCGACGCTGGGGCACGCCTGGTCGCTCAACCGGGGGCCGGCGGAAGCGCTCGCGCCCCGGCTCGGGCTGACGACGCCGTTTGACGCGAACACGCCGCTCTCGCCGTACGGCTCGATGTTCATCGCGCGCCGGGACGCGCTCGAGCCGCTGCTCGAGGCGAACTTCAGCATCAACGAGTTCCCCGACGCGCACGAGTACCGCGACGGCTCGCTCGCGCACGTGCTCGAGCGGTTGCTGAGTTACGTCGTGTTCAGCAAGGGCTACTACGCGAAGACCGTGACGAGCCCGCGTATCGCGTCGGTGAGCGAGCCGCAGCTCGAGTACAAACTCGCGTCGCTGAGCGAGTACCTGCCCGCCTACGGCTTTGAACAGGTGCAGACGCTGCGCGGTCGAGGGCAGACCTGGCCGATCCTCTACATGATTCGCCGCGTGCTCTGGGTTCGCGCCGAAACGAAGCTGCCCGGCGCCGGCCGATTCATGAGCCGCGTGTTCGGCGGCCTGCGTTCGCTGCGAAGCAAATTGCGCCGCTAGCAGGCAAAGCTATGACGGGGCCGGGGAGCGAAGTTGCGCTTCCCGGCCCCGTCTGCTTGTACTCCCGAATCGACGTATCCCCGGGTGACACGCCGATGATTGCGTGAATTCTTTGCGTAAAGTCCCAGTTTCACGTGACAATCGTGACCGGTGTGAATACTGTGAAAGTCGTTAACTCGTGTGACGACACGCCGAGGAGGAGAAAATGTTGAACGGGAATCTTCACCCCCGCCGCAGTGCTCCGTTTGTTGCCAGTTCCGTAGCGGTGGTCGCCGCGGGGCTGTTGCTGGCGGGATGCTCGACCGGGACCACGGCGGGAAATGTGGCCGCCGAGTCGCCAACGCCGACCGATGCCACCGAGACCGCGATCGCGACTGAGCCGGCTGAGACCGTCGAGCCGACGCAGGCCGAGGCCCCGGACGCGACCGAGACCCCGGAGGCGACTCCCGAGGGCACCGAGCTTCCGGTCATGATCAACAGCGCCTTCCTCGACTCCGCGGCCGGCACCATCGAGGTGCGCGGCACCGTGACCGGCTTCATCGGCGATGGCACGTGCACCGTTACCGCGATGAACGCCGACGGCACCGAGCTCACGGCTGAGGCGGCGGCGACGCCGGATGCGCAGAGCACGATCTGCGCGCCGATCACCATCACGGGCGCATCCGCTGGCGACTGGCAGGTCACGCTCGCGTTCGAGGGTGACGGGGTGTGGGGCGAGTCTGAGCCGCTGCCCGCGGAGGCTGGCTGATGAAGAACCTCGTCAAGATTCTTTCGGGAGTGGCCGCGGCCGCGCTCGCGGTGACGGGCCTGGTGCTCGGTGTCGGTAGCGCCCAGCAGGCCGACGCGGCCAACGCCGCGAACTTTAACCCCGGCTACATCGTGTCGGACGCGCAGTTCTACAACGACAACGCGATGACCGCGGCGCAGGTGCAGACGTTCCTGACCCAAAAGGGTGGCAACTGCACGAACAACTGCCTCAAGGATTACAAGGTCACGACCCAGTCGATGGCCGCCACGTCGCGTTGTGACGCGTACCAGGGTAAGACGAACCAGAGCGCTGCCGAGATCATCTACAACGTCGCCAAGGCGTGCAACATCTCGCAGAAGACCCTGCTCGTGCTCCTCGAAAAGGAGACCTCGCTCGTCACGATCGACTACCCGGCGAACTGGCGCTACGACCGCGCCATGGGCTATTACTGCCCGGACGATCCGGCACGACCCGGCTGGTGCGCCCCCCAATACGGCGGGTTCTTCAACCAGGTCTATAACTCGGCGGCGCAGTACCAGCGCTACGCCCAGTCGCCGAACTCGTGGAACTACGTCGCTGGCCGCACCAACAACATCCTCTACAACCCGAGCGCATCCTGCGGTTCGGGCCCCGTGTACATCCAGAACCAGGCGACCGCGGCGCTGTACATCTACACGCCGTACCAGCCGAACAAGGCGGCGCTGAACAACCTCTACGGCACGGGTGACAGCTGCTCGGCGTACGGTAACCGCAACTTCTGGCGCCTGTGGACCGACTGGTTCGGTTCGCCGACCGCGCCGATCACCGACGACGAGCCGGTCGTTGCGCCGAGCCCCACTCCCGCGGCGAACAAGCCGCAGGCCACCCTCGACTCGGTCAAGGTCAACTCCGACCAGACGGTGTCGCTGCGCGGCTGGGCGTTCGACGCTGACACCCCGAACGACTCGATTCGCGTGCACGTCTACGTCGATGGCAAGCCCTACAAGTCGATCGCGGCCGACCAGGCTCGGGCCGACGTGAACAAGGCCTACTCGGTGTTGAAGACCGACAACGTCGGCTTCAACTACACGACAAACGCCCTATCGGCGGGCGAGCACACGATCAAGCTCTACGCCATTAACGTCGGCAGCGGCTCGAACACGGTGATCGCCACGAAGACCGTGACGGTGAAGGCGCCGACCTCGACGCCGAAGCCCGTGGTGAACAAGCCGAACGCGACGCTCGACTCGGTCAAGGTCAACTCCGACCAGACGGTGTCGCTGCGCGGCTGGGCGTTCGACGCTGACACCCCGAACGACTCGATTCGCGTGCACGTCTACGTCGATGGCAAGCCGTACAAGTCGATCGCGGCCGATCAGGCGCGGGCCGACGTGAACAAGGCGTACTCGGTGCTGAACACCGACGACGTCGGCTTCAACTACACGACGAATGCCCTGTCGGCGGGTGACCACGCGATCAAGCTCTACGCCATCAATGTTGGCAGTGGCTCGAACACGGTGATCGCCACGAAGACCGTGACGGTGACGACGCCGACCGAGACGCCGAAGCCCGTGGTGAACAAGCCGAAGGCGACGCTCGACTCAGTCAAGGTCAACGCGAACCAGACCGTGTCGCTGCGCGGCTGGGCGTTCGATGCTGACACCCCGACCAGCTCGATTCGGGTGCACATCTATATCGATGGCAAGGGCTACAAGTCGATTGCGGCTGACGCGAAGCGCTCTGACGTGAATAAGGCGTACGAAGTGCTGAAGACCGACAACGTCGGCTTCAACTACACGACGGGCGCGCTCGCGGCGGGCGAGCACAAGATCACGATGTACGCGATCAATGTCGGTAGCGGCTCGAACACCGTGATTGCATCGCAAACGGTGACGGTGAAGGCCCCCGCGGCCACCACCAAGCCGACTGCAACGCCGACGGCGACGCCGAAGCCGACGAAGTCCGCCACGGCGAAGCCAACGGCCACGGCCACGCCGAAACCGACGTCGACGCGCACGCCGACGAACTCGGTCAAGCGCCCGCTCACCGTGATCCCTTCGGGCTTCGCACCGAGCGTCAAGGACCTGACGGTGGATGCGGAGGGCGGCATCGAGGCTCCGGGCACGGTTGCGCCCGGTGACACGATCATCGTCAGCGTGCCCGAGGCGAAGATCGGCAGCACCGTCACCGCGGTGGCGTTCTCAGAGCCGCAGGAACTCGGCGATCTCACGATCACCGAGGACAGCACGGTCGCGCTCGAGGTGCCGGCGGACTTCCCGGAGGGTGACCACCGCCTCGCCATCTACGACGACGAGGGCGAAATCCTCGGCTGGCAGGACGTGACGGTTGCCGCCGCCGCGGACGAACCCGAGCCAGACGCCGCATCCGAGCCTGCGAGCGAGACTGGCACGACCGAGGCGGCGGCCGCGGCTGACGACCCCGTCGCGACGCCGAGCCCGAGCGCATCCGCCTCGAGCGAAACCGAAGCGGGCGACGAGGTCAGCGCTGAGCAAGGGTCGACCGCGGCTCCGCTCTCGGTGATCCCGCCCGCAAACGGCGGAAACTCGGTACCGCAGGCCGACACCGGCGGGCTCGCCGTTACCGGCCCCGCCAACATGACGCCGATCATCGCGATCGTCGCCCTCGGCGTGACCGCCGGCCTGGGTCTGTTGATCGTTGCCCGACGCGACCGCATGGACGCGTAACCCGCGGCAAACGACGAGTGGCTCGGTACTTCGGTACCGAGCCACTCGTCGTTTGTATGCCGAGCTATGAACGTTTGGGCGATTGCCTAACCGTTGAGCTGGGTGTCGAGCACGACTCGCACGGGGCCCGTCTTCGTGTTCACGGTGCGGCGTGGCAACATCGCCGGATCCTGGATGCGCAGCTTCGCGTAGATCGCAAAGTAACACAGCAGCAGCCAGGCGCCTTCGACGAGGAGGCGCGACTCGGTCATCGCCTGCACGACGAGCGCGACCATGATGAAGAACGGCGCGGCGGTTGCCGCCGAGATGTGCGGGCGGCCGCCCGGGCGGTACGGCGGGATGCGCGGGGCATCGGGCACGTCGATCGAGATCCACCATGTGCGAATCAGCGTGCTGAACACGAGGCCGATGAATAGCAGCAGGCCGATGACGCCGACCTGCATCCACACATCGAGGAACGCATTGTGCGCCTGGTGATACGGCATGCCTTCGACGATCGCGAGGCTGTGGAACTCGGGCAACCAGGGGGCCCAGTAGCTGATCCAGCCGTGGCCGAGCACCGGCGACTCGCTGCCGAGCGCGAGTACGGCCCGCCAGATTGAACCGCGCCCCGACATGTCAGAGCTGCGGTTCATGAGCGCGAAGACCTCGTTATTGAACACGACGACGAGGATGCCGCCCGCGACGAGGCAGGCGCCGACGACGCTGTAGAGCACCCAGCGCAACTGACGATGGATGCGCCGGCTGATGAGCACGAGCGCTGCGCCGAGCAGCACGAACGCGCCGGCGACGTAGGCCGTGGCCGAGTCGGTGAGCAAGATGGCGGCGACGGATGCGGCGCTCGCGACGAGCGCGTACCAGCGCGACACCATGCGGTCGAGCAACTCGACGATGGTGACGATGAGGGCGATGAGGGCGATGATCGCGAGCAGATTGCGATTGCCCATGAGGCCCTGCAGCGGGCCGCCGTCGAAGAGTTCGGAGTGGGTCCAGTAAAACCCACCCGGCAGCGGGTCGGGGATGCGGTCGGTGCCGAGCAGTGACTGGAGCACGCCTGGGCGGAGGTAGGTCGGCGGCAGCACACCCGCGGGCATCGCGATCGCGGCGAAGAGCTCGAAGGCGAGCGAACCGAACACAAGCCAGCGCATCGCGGTGCCGAGGGTGCGCAGGAACTGCATGCGCGTGAGTGAAACGGCGGTGGCGAGCGCGACAAACGCCGTCGCGAGCTGCACCGCCGAGCCGGCGAGTGTCTCGATGCGGTAGCCCGACCAGATCACCGAGAGGAGGCACCACGCCGTAAATAAAAGGAGCATGAGCGGCAGGTGCCGCAGCCGCAGTTGGGGTCGCCGGCGCACGAGCAGCACGATTGCCAGCGCGACGAGCAGGCCGACCAAAGCGCCGTAGCCGGTCCAGCCGATCGTGTAGCGAAAGGTGTCGCCGCTGAACGCGACGACGAGCGCCGCGAACGTGAGCAGCATCGCCTTCGAGTATGGCTGGCCGTCGGGCAACCGCAGCCGGTCAAGCAGTTTCGCCCCCGTACCGGGAGCGCCGGCAGAGTTCGGGGACGCAGTCATGCGCCCAATTCTCGCACGCAGGCTCCGAGCGGGTCGTTGCTCATGGGGAAGGGCTACCCTCACAGGTGATGTTTGTGCCGCTGAAAAACACGCCAATGCGCTATGCCTGGGGCTCCCGGGGGGCGATCAGTGACCTGCTCGGAACGGGGGGTGTCCTCGACGAACCCGAGCTCGGCTCGCCGCTCCAGGCGGAGCTGTGGTTTGGCGCGCATCCCGCATCGCCGTCGAGGATTGCCGACCCCGAGCTAGCCAGTGGCGCGGCCACGCTGCGTGACTGGATCGTCACCGCACCCGACGCGGTGCTCGGCTGGCGGGCCGCGCAGGTGCATCCGGGGGAGCCGCAGCTGCCCTTCCTGCTCAAGGTGCTCGCGGCGGCACAGCCGCTCTCGCTGCAGGTGCACCCGACGTTGGCCGAGGCGCGCGCAGGCTATGAAGCAGAGGAAGCCGCCGGGGTCGCGGTCGACGCGCCCGAGCGCAACTATCGCGACCGGCTGCACAAGCCCGAGCTGCTCGTTGCGCTCAGCGAGACGATGTCGGCGCTCGCGGGCTTCCGTGCCGTCGACTCGGTGCGCGAGCTCGTCGCCGACGTCGCCGAGGCGGTGACGGGCACCCAGGTTGCGGCCGACTTCGCGCCGTTCGTGGAGCTCGTCGGCGCGGCCGACGACGAAGCCGCGATGCGCGGGCTACTCACCTGGGTCCTCACCGACTCGGCGGCAGCGCCGGCCGCGGTGGCGCTCGACGCGTGGATCGCGGCCGACGGCGACGCATTCCCAGTCGAGCGGCACAACCTCCGCCGCATCCGCAAAGCCTTCCCCGGTGACGCGAGCGCGCTCATCGCGCTGCTCATGAACCATGTCGTGCTGCACCGCGGTGAGGCGCTCTACGTGCGCGCTGGCGTGCTCCACGCCTACCTCGAGGGCCTCGGCATCGAGGTCATGGCGTCGAGCGACAACGTGCTGCGCGGCGGGCTCACCGTCAAGCACATCGACGTCGACGAGCTCATGCGCATCCTCACGGTTGTGCCCGAGGACGCGCCGCTGCTCGCGCCCGTCGTGCATGGCAACGTGGCAGCTTTCGTGCCGCAGGAGCCCGACTTCATGCTGCAGCGCGCGGCCGCCGAGCACCTCGACGATCACCTCGACTGCGCCGGGCCCGGCATCGCTGTGTGCGTCGCCGGCGCGGTGCAGCTCGAGGGCGGCGCCTCGGGCACCGCCAAGACCCTCGGCCGGGGCGACGCGGTGTTCATCACGCCGGACGAGCGAACCGTGCACGTGCGCGGCCGTGGCAACCTGCTGCTCGCCACGATGAACCCGCATGCGGGGGATTCTCAGGAGATGCTCGCCTGATCAGGTATTGATCTTCGCCGGGCAAATGCCGGGAGATCGTTGTGAGGGCGGGCGACACGCCGTTGCTGCAGTTGCGCCAATGTCTCAAGTGGTGCATTAGGGTTTCCGGCTCTCGCACTTGACGAGCACCGAATGACAACGATGTAATTAGGTCGGTGGCTCGGGCAAGTCGCTCGAGGAAAAGCGTGGGAGACGTGATATGGCAAAGATGATCCGTCCAGTTCCTGAGAACTGGTACGTCGATCCGCTGGAGCTGGGAGTACCCGGCACCAGCAACCAGATCGGCGACGACAATCCGCTTGCCTGGCAGGCGGACGCGCTGTGTGCGCAGACCGACCCGGAGGCGTTCTTCCCCGAGAAGGGTGGCTCGACTCGCGACGCGAAGATGATCTGCCAGTCCTGCGAAGTGCGCGCACTGTGCCTCGAGTACGCCCTCGAGCGCGACGAGCGCTTCGGCATCTGGGGTGGGCTCTCGGAGCGCGAACGCCGGAAGCTGCGCAAGCAGGCCTAGCAAGGCCCGCGGAAGCAGTCCGGCACCACCCACGCCCGGCCGGATGCTTCCGTCACGCCGGCCGGGAGGGGGGAGCAAAATTTTGGCTTGCCGAGATGAATCCCCGCGGCCGGGGCCCTGCGACCTAGCATTCGACAAATGCGACCAAGAGTAACGGCCATCGTCGTGGCGCAAAACGCCGCCGAGGCGCTCGCTCGAACCCTGCCCGCGCTCGAGGAACAGACGCGAGCGCCCGAGCGACGTATCTTCGTCAGCCTTGAGTCGCGAGATGCCACCGAGGAAGTCCTGCGGGCAGCGTCGCCCGACGTCCTTGTCACCCTGCCCGAGCGCACCTCCTTCGGTGAGGCCGTGCGCGCCGCGGTCGCGCAGCTTGCCGAGATCGACGAGGGCGACGCCGCCCGCATCGAAGAGTTTGGCACCGAGGGCGAGACGCCGAACGACTGGATTTGGTTGCTATCGGCCGACAACGCACCCGACCCGGATGCGCTCGAGGAACTCCTCGATACAACCGAACGCAACCCCTCGCTCGAGGTGACCGGTCCGAAGGTTGTGCGCACCGACGACCCCGCCGTCATCGTCGAGTACGGCGAGTCTGTGACGCACACCGGCGTCTCGGTACGCCTGCACCAGGACTCCCTCGACCAGGGGCAGTTCGAACACCTCAGCGACGTGCTCGGCGTTGGCGCCGGCGGCATGCTCGTGCGCCGCAACACCTGGGACCGCCTCGACGGCTTCGACCGCGGCCTCGACGCGGTCGACGACGGCCTCGACTTCTCGGTTCGCACCTGGCTCTCGGGCGGACGCGTGCTGCTGAGCCCGCGCGCCCGCGTCGAATCGCTTGCCGAGGATGCCTCGGGCACGGCCCGCTACGGCCAGCGCACCCGCGGCTTGCAGCGGTACCGCATCCGCCGCACCGCGCAGCTGCACCGTCAGCTCGTGTGGGCCGGCCGCGTCGAGTTCTTCTTCAACTGGCTGATGCTGCTGCCCGCGGCGCTCGTGCGCACCCTGCTGCACCTGCTGCGCAAGAATCCCGGGCGCATCCTGCCCGACCTGCGCGCCGCGCTCACCGTGTTCTTCCTACAGACCGGTGTGCCCTCATCGCGGCGGCAGTTCCACCGCACCACGCAGCAGCCGTTCAACACGGTCGATCGGCTGCTCATCTCGCCCACCGAGTGGCGCAAGATGCGCGCGAACCGGCGCGACGAGTACCTCGCGGCCTCGCAACATGGCCGCGATCGCTTCAACTTCATCACCGGCGGCGGTGGCTGGGTGCTCATCATCGCGCTCATCGCTGCCGTCGCGTTGTTCTTCCCGCTCATCGGAGCGGGCTCGCTGGCGGGCGGCGCGCTGTTGCCACTGTCGGGCAGCATCGGCGAGCTCTGGGGCACGACCGGCTACGGCCTGCGTGACACGGGCGGCGGCATCGGCGTGGCCGACCCCTTCAACCTTGTGCTCGCGGTGTTCGGCTCGCTGACGTTCTGGAACCCGAGCTTCATCATCGTGCTGCTCTGGCTGCTCGCGCTGCCCGTCGCGGCGGTCGGCGGCTGGTTCCTCGCCGCCCGGTTCACGCGCAGCCCCTGGATTCGTGCGTTCTTCGGCCTGGTCTGGATGGCCGCGCCACCGCTGCACGTCGCGCTCGCCGAGGGTCGCGTCACGGGTGTGCTCGTGCACCTCGCGCTGCCCTGGCTGTTCTTCACCTGCATCGCCGGGGCACGGTCGTGGGCGGCCGCCGCGGTGTGCTCGCTGCTCGCGCTCGTCGTCGCTGCGAGCTCGCCCAGCTTGATTCCGGCACTCACCGTCACCTGGCTGCTCTCGGTGTTCATCGCGGGCCGCGGCTGGATGCGGCTCGCGCTCACGCCGGTGCCGACGGTCGTCATGTTCCTCCCGCTGTTGATCACGCAGCTCAACCGCGGCCGGCCGTTCTCGATGTTTGCCGACCCCGGCATGCCCGTTGTCGCGGAGCCCGCGCGCGGTTGGCACGCCGCGACCCTGTTCGCCGAGCAGTCGGCGCACGGCTGGGCGCAGCTGCTCCAGTCGCTCGGTATCACCTGGGACCCCTGGATTGTGCTCGCCCTGCTGCAGGTGCCGCTCGCGCTTCTCGCGCTCATCGGCGTCTTCACCCGCAGCTGGCGAGTCGCGCTCGTGGGCCTCGGCACCGCTGCCCTCGGCTACGTCACGGCCGGCGTCGCGGGCGGCTTCGCATTCGCCACCACCGGCGGCGTCGCGGTGCCGCTGTGGGTCGGCCCCGCGCAGTCGTTCGGCTTCCTCGGCCTGCTCGTCGCGGCCAGCGCGGGCGCCGTCGCGATTCGCGGCTTCCGGGTGCCCGTCACTGCGGTCGCCCTGCTCGCGGTCGTCGCGCTCATCGTGCCAGTCGCGCCGAGCCAGCTCACCGGCACGTCGCCGGTCGCGGCCTCCGACGGCCGCACGCTGCCCGCGCTCGTGGACGCGCAGGGCCGCGCCGCCGAGCAGCTCGGCACGCTCGTGATCACCCCGACGAGCTCCGACACGCTGCGCGTCGAGCTCATTCGTGGCTCCGGGCAGAAGCTCAACCAGTTCTCGACGCTCGAGACGACGAACCTGATTCCAACGCCGGCCGACGAGCAGCTCGCGAACATCGCCGTTGGGTTCCTCTCTGCTGGCGCATCCAACCCCACCGCCCAACTGCACGAGCTCGGCATCGGCTTCGTGCTCGTCGAGAACGCGCCCTCGGGCGGCGGCGCCATCGAACAGCGCCTCGTCACCGCGATGTCGACGAACGAGGCGCTCTCGTCGGCCGGGCAGACCGCCGAGTATGGCACGCTCTTCCAGGTCGTCAACGCGGCCGAGACGCCGACCGACCCCGACCTCGCTGGCGCGCTCGAGACGACGAACTGGCAGCACCAGCTCGGTCGCACCATGCTCATCGTGCAGCTCGCGGTGCTGCTATTCGTGATCCTGCTCGCACTGCCCACCGGCGGCCTCGAGTCGCGAGTGCGGGCGAGCCGAGCCCTGGGCCGCCGCCGCTGGGAAGACCTCGATCGAGGCCGCGAGACCTTCACCGAGTTCGGTGCGGTGTCGCAAGAGACGGTGCACGTCTATGCCGACCAGCCCACCGGCGACCACATCGACACCGAGGGAGACACCCGTGCCTGACCTCTCGCCCCGCCCTGTCGACTCGTACCGCGACTTCGGCATCGACCCGGAGCTCGTCGCGGCCCCGGCACTGCCCGATGAGGACGAGCCCCTGCGCCTGGATGAGCTCACGGGCGTGCCCGCGTATTTGGGTGAGAATGTGCCCGAGCCTGAGTGCACGCCCGGCAGCGACGTTGCGGTGCTTGATGAGCCAGAGCCAGAGCCAGAGCCAGAGCCAGAGCCAGAGCCGGAGCCAGAGCCGGAGCCAGACGCGAGCGAACCTCAAGTCGCCGCACCCAAGCCGCGCCCGCGCCGCGGCCGCAAGCGCGCATCCGGCCGCTCGCGCGCCCAGGAACGCCGTCGGCGCGGCGCCGCCTCGACCGCCG